>JBFYWS010000489.1:0-4550 GCA_041310935.1 Desulfobacteraceae bacterium
CGTAGACCAGGCCGCCCTTGGCGTGCACGATCTCCGCCACGGCCTTGATGTTCTCCTCGAACAGGCCGAGGGTGTTGGGGTTGGTCACCATGATGCCGGCGGTCTCTTCATCCATCACGGCGGCGACGGTCTCCGGCGTGAGCACCCCCCTGGCGCTGGAGGCAATGGGGACCGCCGCGTAGCCGCAGAGTGCGGCACTCGCCGGGTTGGTGCCGTGGGCCGTATCGGGCACGATGATCTTGGAGCGGGGTTTGCCAAGGTGCCGGTGATAGGCATGGAAGATCAGCATGCCGGCCAGTTCGCCGTGGGCGCCGGCCCCGGGCTGCAGGGTGACCGCGTCCATCCCCGTGATTTCGGCGAGCAGGCACTCCAGGGCGGCCATCAGCTCCAGGCCCCCCTGGCACAGTGCGGCCGGCAGCAAGGGGTGCGCGCCGGCGAACCCCGGTGCGGCCGCCTGGCGCTCGTTGGTCTTGGGGTTGTACTTCATCGTGCAGGATCCCAGCGGGTACATCCCGGCGTCCACCGAAAAATTCCATGAGGAGAGGCGGGTGTAGTGGCGCACGACGTCGAGCTCGCTCAGGTCGGGGAAATCCGGCCCGTCGCCGGCAAGCCCCGCCGGTACTGCGGCGCGCTCCACGTCGCGCCGCGGCAGCGAAAACCCGCAGCGCCCCTTGCGGCCCCGCTCCCACAGCAGCGGCTCGTTCAGGACCAGGCCGGTGGCTCCCGGAAATTCCGTCATGACTGCACCTCCCGGACCAGGGCATCCATGTCCTCCCTGGGCATCGTCTCGGTTGCACAAAACAGATAGTGGTCGCGCAGCTCGGGGTAATAGGGTTCGAGCGCCAGCCCGGCCACGATTTTCTTTTCGAGCAGCCGGCGGTGGGTCTGTGCGAACCCGGGCGGGAAGGCGGCCACGAACTCGTTGAAGGTGGGGGCGGAAAAGGGCAGTTTCACGCCGGCCGCCCGCAGCCGGCCCTTCAGGTATTCCGTCCGGTCGTAGTTGATCTGCGCGAGCTCCCGCATCCCGGAGCCGCCGAGGGTTGCCATGTAGACCGCGGCGGTCAGCGCGCAGAGGCTGTTGTTGGTGCAGATGTTGGAGGTGGCCTTCTCGCGGCGAATGTGCTGCTCGCGGGTGGAGAGCGTCAGCACGTAGCCGCGCCGGCCCTCGATGTCCGTCGTTTCCCCCACCAGCCGTCCGGGCATGTTGCGGACGTGCTGCATGTTGGCGGCGAACATGCCCAGGCCCGGGCCGCCGAAGGAGCGCGCGATACCGAGGCTCTGGCCCTCGCCGCAGGCGATGTCGGCGCCCTGGCGGCCGGGACTCTTGAATAAACCGAAGGCCAGGGGCTCGCTGAAGCCTGCCACCAAAAGTGCTCCGGCCGTGTGTGCCCGGTCGGCGAACCGGGCGAGCTCCTCGATGCAGCCGAAGAAGTTGGGCGATTGCACGGCGATGGCCGCGAAATCCCCGGCGTCGGCGAGGGCGGCCGGGTCGGTTACCCCGTGCGGGTCGAAGGGGATTTCGCGCACCTCGATCCCGGTGGGCGCAAGGTAGGTCCGCACCACCCGGCGGTAGAGCGGGTGCACGGCGCGCGCCACGGCCACCTTCGGCCGCCGCGTGATCCGCACGGCCATGAGCAGCGCCTCGGCCAGGGCGGAGGCGCCGTCGTACATGGAGGCGTTGGCCACCTCCATGCCGAGCAGGCGCGCGGTGAGCGTCTGGTATTCGAAGATGGCCTGCAGCGTTCCCTGGCTCATTTCGGGCTGATAGGGCGTGTACGAGGTCACAAACTCCGAGCGGGAGGTCAGGAAGCCCACCGCCGCCGGGATGTGGTGATCGTAGCTGCCCGCGCCGATGAACACCTTGTACTCGGGTGCCACGGCCATGCGGCCGGCCAGCCGGTCGATGTGGCGGTTGAGCTCCCACTCGGTCAAGGGCTCCGGCAGAACCATGGCCCGGCTGCGGCGGCACTCCGGTGGGATCCCGGCGAAGAGCTCGTCGAAGGACCCGGCGCCCACCGCTTGCAGCATTTCCGCAATGTCTTCGGGGGTGTGCGGAAGGTAGCGCATGTCGCTCATCCTTTCAGTTTGTCGAGGTAGGACTGGCGGGTGAAGAGCAGCTTCGCCTCATCGGGGGTGGAGGGCTCGATGGCGATCATCCACCCCTCGCCGTAGGGGTCTTTGTTCACAAGCTCCGGGGAGGCGTCCAGCGCCCCGTTGACAGCGACGACCTTGCCCGCAACCGGCATGTAGAGCTCGGAGACGGCTTTAACCGACTCGACGCTGCCGAAAGGGGCGGCCTTGGCGAAGGCCTTGCCCACCTCGGGCAGCTCCACGTACACGACATCCCCCAGTTGGTCCTGGGCATAGTCCGAGATGCCGATCTTCGCGGTAGCGCCTTCAGCACCGAGCCACTCGTGGCTCTCGGCATAGCGCAGGTTCTCCGGGAACTTGAGTTCTGATAGCTCTTTCATGCGGTTTCCTCCTTAGTTCAAAGCATATAGGGGATCTTGAGGTTGAAGTTCTTATACACCACATAGGTTTCCGTCGACAGGACGTCGGCGATCTTTGCGACCTCCTTGGTGAAGAATTCCAGCAGGTCGAAACCGGGTTTCAGCAGAACCACCAGGAACAGGTCGAACCGGCCGGTCACGACGCTGACCGACACCACCCCCTTGAGCCGGCTGAACTCGGCCCCCTTGACGACCAAGTCGGTGGTTTTCAGCTTGACGCCGACGAGGATGGCCCGGTGGCCGTCCAGGGAGTCCGGGTCCACCAGGCCGCTGATGTCGAGCAGGCCCGCCTCGGTCATGCGCTGCACCCGGGAGCGCACGGTGTTCTCGGAAATTCCGAGCTTCGCGGCGATGGTCTTGAAGGATTTGCGGCCGTCGCGGAGTTGCCGGATGATGGAGAGATTGGTCTGATCGATCTGCATGGCGCCTTCGATTCTAAACGAACCCTGCTGATAGGGCTGCCGCAGCCGCCGCTACGGTTCCGCGAGCTGCTGTTCGGCCGGCATGGTGGCGGTCCTTCGAGCTGAGGCAATGACCTGGTTTTAGCTTCGACGGATGAACGGCCGGCCGAAAAAATATACCGGCATTCTGCGGATCATGTCAATGTAAAATAACTTTTGTTGTGGGATCTTCAAAAACACAAGTCAAAAAAATACAATCCGCTAAGTCGATGACGGCCTGTGGGGAGGAACCATGGCACATAGATTGATTAGGATTCACGGCCTGGCCTGATGAAACAGGCCAGGCCGTGAATCCACATCAGTAACTGTTGCAAACGATGTGCGGTTGTGTTAGGGAACTGGCGTCATATTCCGGGGGTTCCTTTCACCTGTATTTCACCACTCACCCAGAAGGAGGAAGGCATGAAGAAGATCATTGTTGTTTCGGTACTGTTGCTGGCCAGCATCGTCATGGTCACAGCGGCCGTCGCGCAGAAGACGCCGACGATCAAGATCGGCATCAACGCCGAGATCACCGGCGACATCCCCAAAGTGGGCGAGGCAACGAAGTTCGCGGCCCAGATGTGGGTGGAGGACGTCAACAAAGCCGGCGGGATCGAGGTCGGCGGCAAGAAGTACAAGGTCGAGCTCGCCATCGAGGACAACGAGGCCAAAGCCGAGTCCGCGGCCAAGGCGGCCACCAAGCTGATCACCGTCGACGAGGTGATCGCCATCGTGGGGCCCCAGGCTTCCAAGCAGGCCGTCCCGGCCGGCGAGGTCGCCAACAACTACAAAACCCCTTTGATCAGTGGCTGGTCGACCAACCCCAACACCACCAAGGACCGGCCCTACGTGTTCCGCGCCTGCTTCCTGGACGATTTCCAGGGGCCGGCCCTGTCGATCTTCGCCTCGGAGGAATACAAGTTCAAAAAGGCGGCCGTGCTTTACGATGTGGCCAGCGACTACCCCAAGGGGTTGGCCGAGTTTTTCAAGAAGGACTGGGAGAAGAAGCACGGGCCCGGCTCGGTCGTGGCCTATGAAAGCTTCACCACCAAGGACACCGACTTCAGCTCCCAGCTGACCAAGATCATCAACTCCGGCGCGGAGTTCCTGTTCACCCCGCAGTACTACAACGAAGTGCCCCTGATCGTGCAGCAGGCCAAGCAACTGGGCTGGAAAAAACCGATCCTCGGCAGCGACAGCTGGTCCTCCGACGAACTGGTCAAGCTCTGCGGCAAGGACTGCCTGGGCTCCTTCTTCGTCTCGCACTATGCCTCGGCCGGCGCCAAGGGCGCCACCAAGGAGTTCATCGACCGCTACAAGGCCAAGTACGGTTCCATCCCCGACGACGTGGCCGCCCTCACCTGGGATGCGATCGGCCTCATCGGCCAGGGCATCAAGAACGCGGGTGCGATCACCGGCGACATCAAGAAAGACCGCGAGTCCGTGCGCAAAGCCATCGCCGAAATCAAGAACTTCCCGGGCATCACGGGGACGATCAGCTTCCCGCCCAACAGCGGCGACCCCGTCAAGTGCGCCAACATCGTCAAGATCAATGACAAGGGTGAATTCGAGTTCTACAAGACCGCGTGCCCGTAAA
>JBFYWS010000349.1:0-6043 GCA_041310935.1 Desulfobacteraceae bacterium
GCGGCGGCATACACATAGCGTGCGCTCACCCCCACGGAGAGAGCCGCCATCTCGTCGTCGGCCGTGGCCTGCATGGCCAGGCCCCAGCGCGTATACTTGAAGAAGCACACAAAGACGATGAGCAGGATGATGGCCGCCAAAAAGCTCCACAGGTAGACTTCCCCGATGATCAGCGGTCCCAGCCGGACCGGCTCCATGGAAAACACCGGCGGCGAAAAAACGCGGGTGTCGGTGCCCCAGATGAACTCCACCGTGCCCTTGAAGAAGAAGGACAACCCCACGGTCACCATGATGACGGTCAGGACCGGCTCTCCGATCAGCCGGTCGAGAAAAATCCGTTCGGTCAGAATGCCCAGGACGAACCCGATGATGAGCGAGAACAGCAGCGACAGCAGGAACGGCACGCCCATGGAGTAGAAGCTCAAAGAGACGTAGGCGCCGATCAGGGTCATCTCGCCCATGGCCAGGTTCAGCACCCCCGAGCACTTGTAAATGAGCACCCAGCCCAGGGCCACCAAGGCATAGATTCCGCCCACCATGATCCCGGTGGTCAGGGTCATCAGCATTAAGTCCATCCGTCTTTCTCCTTTTTGATCCCGATCGATCAATCCGCTATGGAGACGATGCGCATGTCGGTGACGATGTGGGCCTGCCGGCCGTCTTCGTATTTGATGAGGGTGTCGATGTGAACGCTGTCGTTTGGGGAATACAGCGCCGCCACGATCTCCTTGTAGCGCATCTCCACGAAGGCCCGGCGCAGCTTACGCGTGCGCGTGAGTTCGTCGTCGTCCGCGTCGAACTCCTTGTATAGGTTGGTGAACTTCCGGATTTTGGCCAAATCCGGTAGATCCTTGTTGGCCTGGCGGATCTGTTTTTCGACCAGCTCGTAGACCTCGGGCATCTGGGACAACTCCTGGTAACTTGTGTAATTGAGTTTGCGCTGATCGGCCCAATTGCTGACGACCGAATAATCGATGCACATGACGGCGCAGAGGTAGTCCCGTTTGTCCCCGATGACCCAGCCGTCCTTGATGTAGGGGCTGAATTTCAAACGGGTCTCCAGGTACTGGGGGGCAAAGGGGCGGCCGTCTTTAAGGGTGAACACGTCCTTGGTGCGGTCGAAGACGACCAGGTGGCCGTCGTCGTCGATGAACCCCTTGTCGCCCGAGTAAAGCCAGCCGTCGATGAGGGTCTTCGCCGTGGCCTCGGGATTCTTGTAGTAGCCCTGGAACACCGACGGGCTGCGGGTGAGAATTTCACCATCCTGATTGATGCGCACCTCTGTTCCGGGGATGGGGGTGCCGACCGTGTCGAACTTGATGTCGCCGCGGCGGTGGACGACCGAAATCCCGGCCACCTCGGTCTGTCCGTAGATCTGCTTCAAGTTGACGCCCAGCGAGTGGAAAAACCGGAAGTGGTCCGGGCCCATGGCCGCCCCTCCCGTGTAGGCGTTGCGCACCCGGCTCATCCCCAGGTTGTCCTTCAGCTTCTTCTGCACCGTCGCATAGACCAGCCCATGCAGGGCCTGCCAGTAAAAAGGCACCGGTTTTTTGGCAAATTTCATGTCCGCCACGCGGTAGCCGACCCACGTCGCGAACCGGTAAAAAGTGCGCTTCAGCCACGTGGCATCCAGATACTTGACCTGGACGGTGCGGGTCATCTGCTCGTACATGCGGGGCGGGGCGAACATGACATGCGGGCCGATCTCGCGGATATTGGCCTGAGAGGTATCCGGCGCCTCGGGGAAGTTCAACGTGTACCCCATCTGGAGGCCGCAGGAGATCGACATCATCTGCTCGCCGATCCAGGCAAACGGCAGATAGGAGACGTAATCGTCGCTGTCTTTGCACGGGTCCACCTCCATCAGGTGCTTGCCCATGGACAGCATGTTGTGGTGGGAGAGCAGCGCCCCCTTGGGCAGCGCGGTCGTACCCGACGTGTAGAAGAGCAGGGCGATCTCTTCGCCGTGGCCCTTGTGGATGAGCTCTTCGAACAGCTGCGGTTTCTCCTTTTCGAGTTCGCGGCCCAATTCCTGCACGTCTCTGAGGCTGATCAGACAGTCTTGATCGTATTGGCGCAACCCCTTGGGGTCGTCCCAGATGATCTTCTTCAGCTTGGGGCAGTCCTTGAGAATGGAAAGCACCTTGTCGACTTCCTCCTGGCCTTCACCGAAGACAAACTTGGCATCGGAGTGGTCGATGATGTAACGGACTTCGTCCATCAGGCAGTCCTGGAAGAGCCACACACCGACACCCCGGGCGCACAGGGCCGCCATCTCCGCCATCAGGCCCTCGGGGCGGTTGTCGCCGATCATGGCGACCTTGTCCCCCTCCTGCAGCCCGAGCTTGATCAGGCCCAGGGCGATATATTTGACGTTGTCCAGGTAATCCTGCCAGGTGATGGGGCGCCAGATCCCGAATTCCTTCTCCCGCATGGCCACACGGTCTTTGCCGTAGCGCTTGGCCTGCTGATGGAAAAGCTTGGGGATTGTGAGGTCCTTGGGAAACTCCTGCGCGTCTTCCGCTTTCACGCCGATCGCTTTATCTCCGTGTGGCATACATGTCCTCTTCACCCAGATACGCCTTGATCACTTCGGGGCTGTTCTGGACCTCCTGCGGGGTCCCGTTCATGATCATGTTGCCGAAATTGAGCACGAACACCTGATGGGATAGGTCCATGACGACCCCCATGTCGTGCTCGACGAGCAGACAGGTGACCTTCCAGCGCTTGTCCTCGTTGACGTCGATGACGAACCGCGCCATATCCTCGGTCTCCTCGAGGTTGAGGCCGGCCAGAGGCTCATCGAGGATCAGCAGCTCCGGCTCCAGCGCGAGGGCACGGCCCAGTTCCACCCGTTTTTGAAGCCCGTAGGGCAGCATCCCCACGGGCTTGTGCCGGATGTGCTCGATCTCCAGCAGGTCGATGATCTCCTCTTCGATAAACCGGCGATGCTCGATCTCTTCGCGCGCGGTCCGGCCGGCATAGATGGCGCCGCTGACGATGCCGGATTTGAAGTGGATGTGCCGTCCGAGCCGAATGTTGTCCAGGACCGTCATGCCGCCGAACACCTCCACTTTCTGGAAGGTCCGGGCCATGCCCAATGACGCCCGCTCATAGGGCCTGACGTTGTTGATGAGCTGGCCCTTGAAACGGATTTCGCCTTTCTGGGGCCGATACAGACCGTTGATGATATTCATCATGACAGTCTTGCCGGCACCGTTGGGGCCGATAACGGAGTGGATATCCCCTTTGCGAACCTGAAGGCTGACTCCGGACAGCGCCGCCACTTTGCCGAAATACATATGAAGGTCTTTCAGTTCGAGCAGGACGTCATCCGCTTTGATGGCTGTTGTTCCCCTCACTGGCAAAGCCTCCCGTTTTTAATTCTAAAATATGAAGCAAATTCATTTCATTCATTCTTTTCTATAAGGTGCCGATTGTTTAGTCAACACTTTTGTTAGCAAGTCGCTGTAATGTATTAATTTTATATAAATTTAGACACTTATATATTAAACCAGCGCCGAGGCGACCGGTCCTGCTCTCTGGGTTATTTTATTTATCCATTTGAAATATTTATAAATTAATATAAAAATCCACCGATCCTGAAAATAACTCCGAAATAGTGCTGATAAAATAGCTGGTAAATAGTGGTTAAATACAGCTACATCGACGAACTCTTAAAAAGTCATCCGAATCGATGGCTTTGTAAAGAGGCCAAGTTCAAGGCGCGCGCTCTAACGACCACCCGCCGCGCGGGTGGCTTGGATTTTCGGCCACCGGCCGAAAAGACAAAAGCACGTCAGTGCTTGCAGCGTTACGTTTGCGATAGCAAACAAGCGCGTGGCGTGAGGCGTACTTCCAGTACGCCGCAGCGACAACGCGCTGAAGCGCAACGCCGAAATTGGACTATTTACGAAGCCATCATATTTCGAAGGCGAGCAGGTGCGAACGCAGGTTCTTCTTGCTTCTCCGCAGGCCCAGCTTGGTGCGAATATTGTGCCGATGAAACAGGATGGTGTTCTTGGAAAGGTAGAGCAGTGCGGCGATTTCTTTGTTTGTTTTACCCTCTTTGACCAGGTTGGCCACCCGGATTTCCGTGGGGGTGAGGTTGATATAGTTTGATGACAGCTGGCTGATGAACGGCGAGATGATGTTGCCGAGGTTCGATTCGAGAATATCGGCCAGCGCCTTCTGTGTCGGTGTGAGCCGACCCTTTTTCAACTGTTCCAGGTAGGGGCTGATGAGCTCCTTGACGTTGGACCGCACGACTTCGCCGAATTCCTTTCTGTCGTCCTCGCGCTGTTTCAACAACACCTTCAGGGCGGTGTTGACCTCCTGGAGGTGGAGCGACTGGGCCTTGAGCTCCTTTTCGCGTTTTCTCAGCTGGCCCTCGGCTTTTTTGCGCTCCTCGACCTCCTGGGCCATCTGCGTGTTGGCTTGGGCCAGCTCCGCCGTGCGCGCGGCGACCCTTTCTTCCAGCTGATCCTGATACTCTAAAAGCTTCCGCTCCGCGCGTTTTCGGGCGCTGATGTCGCGCAGCGTGACAATGTTGCCGGCGGGTTTGCCGTCCCGGTCGAAGAACAGGGTGGAGCTCAGCTGCACATCCAGCGTGCGTCCGTCCCTTGTTTTGCGCCGGGTTTCAAAGAGCTGGATCTTGTCGCCCTTCAGCATGTTGCCGATCGCCGCGCGGGTTTCGGGCCAGCTCTCCTCCGGCACGAAATCGATCGGCTTGCCGAGCAGCTCATCCCGCCTGAGCCCGAAGGTCTGCTCGAAGGCCGGGTTCACATACTGGGCTGCCCCCTGAACGTCGTAGACCACGACCGGGTCCGGTGAGGACTCGAGCAGGAGCCGGTAGCGCGCCTCGCTCTCCCGGAGGGTTTCCTCGGTGCTCTTTCTCTCGGCCAGCTCCCGGAGGGCCTCCGCGTAGAGCCGGGCCTTGTCGAGGGCAACGGTGGCGAGCTCCGCGAAACGCTCGAGCACCTCGATGTCCTCGGCCTGGAACCCTTTGCCGGCCTCCACCTGCGCCAGACCGATGACGCCCTCGACCCGGCCCCGGTACTTCAACGGGATCCCCACCACGGTGCGGAGCGCATCCAGGGATTTGTCCGCCAGGCGGCCGGCCCACGTGCGGTAGTCATCGATCAGCAGGAAGGTTTCGCTCTGCCAGACCCGGCCGCCCACGCCCTCCCCCAACCGGACGCGCAACCCCAGCTGGTGCTTGAAGAACCCCATTCCCACCCGCATCTGCATGGCGGCCGCGTCGGGTTCGAGCAGGTAGATGTAGCCGTGCTCGGTGCGGGTCAGGCGTGCTGCCCGGTGCAGAACGGCTTCGAGAAGCTCTTCCTTGTCCAAGCGGTCGATCAGACCGAGGGAGGTCGCGTGCAGGGCCGCCAGACACTCGTTTTGCCGCCGCAGGGCGGCCGTCTCGTCGGTGAGGCGCGGCAGGGCCGCATCGCGCTGCTTCACCCGGCGCTGCCGGGCGTTTCGTTCCGAAGGGGTCGCCGACACGTCGGCCTCTTTTCCGTTGCTTCGGCGTCCAGCCGAAAAGGTCACACCCTTCAGGAGCCGCCGTCGAACCCGATGGTGACCTGCCCGCCATCGACGATCACCGGTATTCGGCGTTCCTGCTTGGAATAGGCCAGCATATCCTTCAGCCGGGCGGCATCGTCTATAACATCTATGTACTCGACCCGCTGGCCCTTTTTGGCATACGCTTCACGAGCGGCCTGCGTGTAGGGTCAGCGCTGCTTCCCGTAAATAACGACCCGGTCAACCATGGCCTGACTCCTCTTCTAAGAGCACCGCGCCAGCGAGCCTGCTCCTCAACCGGGTGATGAAAAACACGCATCAGGCCGTCAGCCAAGGCGTGCGGCGTTTTGGAAAGCGCAGCCTATCCAGGAATAGGTGAGCATTTACAATAGCCGCACAACGCTGGATCACGGCCTTCGGCGCAGTTTTTCAACACCCTGTTAAGGCGCGCAGCCCCGCTTTGCCATTTTAAACACCTACCAGTCGTTTCTGGTCTTGTCAACGCACACGGATT
>JBFYWS010000350.1:0-3178 GCA_041310935.1 Desulfobacteraceae bacterium
AATCCGTGTGCGTTGACAAGACCAGAAACGACTGGTAGGTGTTTAAAATGGCAAAGCGGGGCTGCGCGCCTTAACAGGGTGTTGAAAAACTGCGCCGAAGGCCGTGATCCAGCGTTGTGCGACTATTGTAAATGCGCATCCGCCGCAGGCGGACTGCGCTTTCCAAGTGGCAACAGCCATTTGGATCGCAAGAATCGGGTGGCGCCGGGTCAGGCGGGTGTGTATAATGCCTTCACCAAAAGGGCAACACCTTTACCCGATGCTTCCGGGAGGGAAAACCACCATGCAACCAGATGACTTCACCCAAGCATGTCGCGACTATGACCGCGTCGAAAAGGCCATCACGTTCATCGAAAACAACTTCGGCCGGCAGCCAGATTTAAAGGAAATCTCCGAACACGTCGGCCTGAGCGAGTTTTATTTCCAGCGCTTGTTCAGCAGTTGGGTCGGCATCAGCCCCAAGCGCTTTCTGCAGTTTCTGACCAAAGAGTATGTGAAGGGGCTGCTCTCCACCTCCACCAATATCCTGGATGCCGCCTTCGATGCCGGACTTTCGGGCCCCGGACGGCTGCACGACCTCTTTGTGGCCTGCGAGGCGGTGACCCCCGGCGAGTTCAAGGCCCGCGGCGAGGGGCTCACCATCTCCTACGGGTTTCACGGCAGCCCCTTCGGCGAATGCCTGATCGCGCAGACCGGCCGCGGGATCTGCTGGCTTTCGTTCGTGCGCAACGGCAGCCGCCCGGCGCTCCTCTCCGAGCTCAAGGATGCCTGGAAAAAGGCCCGCTTTCTGGAAGACCCCTCCGGGACACGACCGCTCGCGGCGCGCATTTACGACCCCGCCATGTGGCGGAGTTCAAACCCCATCCCCGTATTGGTCAAGGGGACCAATTTCCAGATCAAGGTCTGGGAGGCGCTGCTGCGCATCCCGGTCGGCACCGTGGTGACCTACGAGGACATCGCGCTTCACATCGGCTTGCCCAAGGCCGTGCGCGCCGTGGGCAACGCGGTCGGAAAGAACCCGGTCTCGTTCGTGATCCCCTGCCACCGGGTCGTGCGCAAGACCGCCGAGTTCGGGAACTACGGCGGGGGACCTGCGCGTAAAAAAGCCATGCTCGGGTGGGAAGCCAGTCTGATGGCATCATAATAAATTCAGCGATAGCGTTGCGCTCGTCTCTGAAGGAGCCCTGAATACTAAAATCTTTATTTATATGCGCTGAGAGTAAAACTCCCCCGGAGAAAGTTCCTCTGACTGGTCATAGCCTTCTTGGACCAGAAAAAATCGTATCTCTGTACACAGGTCGCACTTGTCGATGTACCCCTCGCGCGACGGAACGAAACCGTATTCCGCTATTGCCATTTCATATACGCCACGGATACCTTTTGAGCCTAACCGGGTGAGCAGAGGGTATTTCGCTTCCGCAAGGGCTCTGCCCAGGTCTGCGCGCGCGATGGCCAGGCCGGAGCACAACCCCGGGATGTAGCTGCCGAAAAGGTCGAGGTGAAAATGGCTGGTGTCGGTCAGCTCCCGGGCACAGCCCCCGGGACTTTCCCGCAGGATGTGCTCGAGCGTCTTGGTACGCAGCACCGGCCGGAACGTGTCCAGCGCCCGCCCCCCCATGTGAATCCAGTAGCGGCCAAGGATCCCGCGCAGGTAGCCTTCTCCATACCGTTGCTCGAATTCTGAGAGCGCGTGCGTCCGGGACTTGTCGAGCCCGCTCAGGTCCGGGACGAACTCCGCGACCCAGGGGAAAATACGCACGCCGGCCTTGGCCGCAGCGTCCATCACGCCCTGGGTCCTGAAAAAAGGTATGTGCTCGTTGTGAAACGGGCTGATGGAGACGAGCAGGGCGCGGAGGCCCTTCGGGCGCAGGTGGGCCAGAAGCGCCTCGGCCGATTCCGCATTCGTGAACCAGGCGGAGTTGGTTTCGACGTAGTCGATGGAGACTCCCGCCCGGCGTGCGGCTTCCAGCACTGCACCCAACGCCTCCGGTCTGAGCATGGGCTCGCCGCCGCCGATGTGAACGGCGGAGCAGCCGAGCGATTTCACGGTGCGGAAATTTTCCTCAGCAGCCTCGACGCTGATGTAGTTCTTCTCCCAACGCGGGCTGCAGTTATAGAGGCAATGCCGGCAGGTGGAGGTGCAGAAGTAGTTGGTGATGATGCCGCCGGAAGCGAGGCGGCCTATTTTCAGTTTGGAGAAAATCATGGTGTTCTATTCTTGTTCTAATCGAGTTTGAACCCTTGCCCCCTCGAACCCATTGTCCCTCTTATTATATTGAACTTGTCCGTTCAATAGATTATCTGTTCTATGAAGTCGGGGAACATTTCGCCTGCCAAGGGCTTCCATTGAAGTTGTTTTTCTGTGGGAGCGGCATCTTGCCGCGATCATCGCCGCATGAATAAAACTCTATTTCCGATAAGGAGTGAAAATGACTGTCCGGCTCAAAGAAGTCGACAAAGTGGAGATCCTGACCCTGCAGGACAATTTCATCGACATTGCGGCCCACGACGGCACGGCCGTCGTGCAGCGGGCGGCGTCGGAAGATGCCTCCGGCAACCGGGTGAGCATCCTGGCCGAACACGGGTTTTCAGCGGTGGTCAGCCTCACGGCGGGAGGCACAACCCGGAAGGTGCTCTTTGATTTCGGGTTTTCCGCAACGGGCGCGCTTCAAAACGCCCGCACCCTGGGGGTGGACCTGGCGGGTATCGAGGCTCTGGTTCTCTCCCACGGGCACATGGACCACCACGGCGGGCTTCCGGCCTTCGTGGAACGCCTCGGTGGCAAAGGCATCGAGCTGGTGCTGCACCCGGCCGCTTTCCGCGGCTCACGCTACCTCAAGCTCTCCGAGGAGCGTCGGCTGCGGCTGCCGTCTCCCGACCGTGATCGACTTGAAAAAGCCGGGGTGCGGGTCGTTCCGTCGCGGACTCCCCGCTCCCTCCTGGACGATACCTTGCTCTTCCTGGGGGAGGTTCCTAAACGAACTGAATTTGAGAAAGGAATGCTGAAGGCGCGCTACGAGGAAGGCGGCACGGAAAAGTTCGATCCCATCGAGGACGATTCCGCGATCGTCGCCCATGTCAAAGGCAAGGGCCTCGTCGTGCTCTCCGGCTGCGCCCATTCGGGGATCGTCAACACGGTCGCCTATGCCCGGGACGTCACCGGGGTCGACCCGGTTTA
>JBFYWS010000353.1:0-9951 GCA_041310935.1 Desulfobacteraceae bacterium
AATAAAGGCGGGCATCGGATGATGCCCGCCTTTATGTGAAACCGTTAGAAGCGGATCCGCTTCAGCTCTTCTTCGGGTGGCAGTCGTTGCAGGTGACCGGGGCCTTCTTGGGCTTGAATTCCTTGTTGAATTCCTTGTGGCAGCCGATGCAGTTGTCGTGTAAGGCCTCGCCGTGGTACTCGAGCTTCTGCTTCTTGTCGAGCTTGGGCGCATCCTTACCCTTGGGGGCCTCGCCGCATTTCTTGTGGCATTCGATGCAGGCCTGGACCTTGCTGTCGGCCTTCAGACCGGCGATGGGTTTGCCCTTGTCGTCATGATGGCAGTCACCGCAACCGTTCGGGTAAAGCTTGGGATAGGCCTTGACATAGTCCTCGGAGTGCTTCTTGTGGCTGAACGGAACGTCGCTCTTGGTCACCGGGCAGTCCTTTGTGTTGATCTTGACCACATCCTTGACCGCCGCGTAAAGGCCGGCCGCGAAGAACAGGCAGGCCACCGCCACCAGCACCACAAACACAACGTTTTTTCTCCTCATAGCCGCTCCCTCTCCCCTCCTTTGAGTTAATGGTTCTTGCCGTGCTGCTACTCTCAGGTGTTTAGGCTGAAGCCTGAAGCCTTTAAAACATCTAGCAAAACAAGAATCAAGCGATCCAAGCTCTTCTCGGTTATAGGAGCTTTGGTTCAATCAGAGACGAAACCTCAAAGCGGTAACCCGACAAATTATCATCGCTACTTCATCAGCCAACTCAAATGCCCGACGTTTTCTGCAATCACGCGGGGATAGCCCCTGAAAGCCTTCACTCTTCAGCCTTCAGTCTATCTGCCTGAGTACTTGCTATTTTTTACCAAGTAATGCCATGCTTGTCAATGGTCTTCAGCGGCTCTTAGCGCGCTGCCGCGTTCAGGCCGGCGTGTCTTTGGCGCTCGCCGCCGCGGCCTTTTTCCGGGCCAGCCACTTGGCGCCGAAGATGCCGATTTCGTAAAGGATCATCAGCGGGATGGCCATCAGAATCATGGAGACCACGTCCGGCGTCAGGAACGCGGCGACCACGAAGGCACCGATGACGGCGTACTTGCGGTTGCGCTTCAGCAAATCAACGGAGACGATGCCCAGCCGGGCCAGGAGCGCCAGCAGCACGGGCAGCTCGAACAACAGCCCGAAGATGAAAAGGAGTTTGATGGAGAAGTCCAGGTATTCGTGCATGGAGGGGAGGGTGCGGATGAAATCCGAGCCGAAGCTGAGCAGGAATTTGAAGCCGAACGGAAACACCACGAAATAACCGAACAGGGCTCCTCCTATGAAGAAAAACGAAGTGATCGCAATGACCGGTCCCAGTATATTCCGCTCCTTGCCGTAAAGCCCAGGGGCTACGAACATCCAGAACTGGTAGAGCAGCACCGGGCTGGCCAGAATGATGCCGGCGAAAAATGAGACCTTCAGGTAGGTGAAAAACGCTTCAGGCAGACCCGTGAAAATCAGCTTGCCGCCCTCGGGCATGACGCGTATGAGTGGGTAGACCAGGACATTGAACAGCTGCTCGCTGAACCCGTAGCAGAGGGCGAAACAGACCGCCACGGCGATGGCGCTCTTGATCAGCCGGGAGCGCAGTTCTTCCAGGTGGTCGGTGAAGGGGAGTCGTTCATCCTCGCGCAGCATCGTGACGCGTGCTCAGGCCGATTTGGGTTTGTCGGGTGTGGAGGCCGGCTCGGCCGCTGGCGGGGGAGTGGCGGCAGGGGCTTCCGGGAGGGATGGCGCCGGCCCGGCGTTCCAGGTGTCAAAGGCTTTTTTCAGCTCATCGAGTTTTTCGGCGGCCTTGGGCTCCGGGGCGGTCTCGGCCGCTGCGATGGCCGGCGCCGCGGTCACCGCTCCGGCCGCGGCCGCAGCGGAAACGGCAGGCGTGTCCGCGCCGCCGGCTTCGGTCTGGATGCTCTTGTTCACGTCCGACTCAAATTCGGTGAACGCCTTCTTGACCTCGGAAAACTCGCTGTCGACCTGCAGGGACTCCTTGAGTTCGCTGGTGGCCTTCTTGAATTCACGCACGGCGCGGCCCATGGATTTCGCGAGATCGGGCAATTTTTTCGGGCCCAGAACGATCAGCGCCACCACGGCGATGAGGATCAGTTCAGGCATGCCGATGCCAAACATAGGCAACTCCTCGAAAAAAGTGACGCCGCTCACGGCCGCGGAAAAACCCCTGTGAAACGGGCCGGCGCGGCGCAGGAGGGCGGGGATGTGATCGTTCTACTGGTTTGGGGGTGGCCTGTCAAGGCGCACCCGCCTCCGGTTTGAGCACGAGGAAATAGAGCTTGCCCGGGTGTTTGAGATGCCCCGCGGCAAGCTCGGCGTAGGGGCCCTCGCCCCAGAAGATGTCGGCCCGGCCCGGCCCCACGATGGCCCCACCCGTATCCTGGTTCAGCATGAATCGGCGGCAATCCACCCAGGACTGAATCTTGCCGGAGGCCTCGCCGAGCGGCTTTTTCGTCTCAATGAAGGTCAGCGCTGCGGGCGGGAAAATTTTCCGGTCCAGGGCGAGCGACCGGCCCGGCGTCAGCCTGACGTTCAGCGCGCCCAGGGCGCCCCCCGGCCCGATCTTGAAGAAGATGTAGCTGGGGTTGTGGTTGAGCACGCGCTGGATCTCATGAGGGTTTTCGCGCAGATAGGCCCGGATGCGCTGCATGGACATCTCCTCGCGCGCGATCTTGCCCTCGTCGATCAGCAGCTGCCCGATGCTGCGGTAGGGCCGGCCGTTGCCGCCGTCGTAGTGCGCGTTGATCGTCTGGCCGTCGTCGAGCGCGATCTTGCCCGAGCCCTGGATGTGCAGGAAGAAGAGGTCGACCGGGTCGTTGACCCAGGCGATCGGCTGAATTTTCCCATATAGGACGCCGTCCTCCTCGATCTCGCGGCGCTCGTAGTAAGGCACCAGCGCCCGGTCGGTCAGCCGGCCCGTAATCTTTTCGCCCTTGAACTTTTCCGAGAAGGTTCCCAGGTCGACGGTGACGAGATCCTCCGGTCGGGGGTAGACCGGGTAGGCGTATTCGGGCTTGCGGGACCGGCTGCCGCGCAGGAGCGGTTCGTAGTAGCCGGTGAAGAGCACCTCCTCCTGAGCGTTGCGGCCCGGGGATTGGTAGACCAGATAGTTGTCGCGGATGAAATTCTGCAGGCTGCGGGCGGTCGGGCGGCCTTGGATGAAGCCCTGGAAGCGCTGCAACGATTTTAGAACGTGCGCGGCGCTGACGCGGTCGCGGCCGAACTCAACCTCACGCTGCGGAGGCACTACCTGCAGATAGGCGATGCTCTGGGCGATGGCCTGCCCAAGGCTGTCGTAGTCCAGGTCGTCGGCGAAGTTCGGATAGCTGGACGGCGAGAGCTTTTTTAACGGAACAACTTCCGGCGGCGCCGGTGCCGCCGGGGGAACGGGCTTGGGTGTCGTCTCGCAGCCGGCCAGGACGAAAATCAAGATAACGCCTATCAGCGACAACCGGTTGCGGAAAAAGCCCCGGTGGCTCCGAGAGAAACACTTCCGGGACGGACCGTGAAATCGTTCGCAGGTCATGGGTGGGCTCCCCGTCGGTAGGCGCCGCTCTTGCCGCCGGATTTCTCGAGCAGCTGAATGCCGGAGATGGTCATCTCCCGGTCATAGGACTTGCACATGTCGTAAACCGTCAGGGCTGCCACCGCCGCGGCGGTGAGCGCCTCCATCTCCACCCCGGTCTGGTCCAGGGCCTGCACGCGTGCCCGGATGCCGATGGCATGCGCCGCCTCGTCGGGGACGAAGTCGACCTGGACGTGGGTGATGTTGAGCGGGTGGCACATGGGGATGAGCTCCGCGGTCCGCTTGGCGGCCATGATGCCGGCAATCCGCGCGGTTTCGAGCACATTGCCCTTTTTCACCTTCCCGTCGCGGATCAGTTCGAAGGTATCGGCCCGCATGCGGACCTCGCCTCCGGCGAGCGCCGTGCGCACGGTCGCCGCCTTTGCGGTTACATCCACCATGCGGACGCGGCCCTCTTCGTCGAGATGCGTGAATTCAGCCATCGGTGGGCCCTCTCTTTTAGCACCCCTCATCCGGGCCTCCCGTCCAAAATGGTGGAAGAGGGCTGGATAAGGGGGTTGCTGTCAGTCAAATTCTATAGAGATCTTACCCCTCCGTCAACCTGACGTGCAACAGAAAACCAATACTGGCTGGCTACGTCGAACGAAAGCACACCCAACCCAGACAGTTGCCGCTGATTATACTCTGTGCTATCCTTGAACTATTGAAACGTTCCTATGAGGAGGTCAGAGTGATTAGACAGTTCAAAGTCATTGTTGAGAAACATTCAGACGGATATGTTGCCTACCCTTTTGGTCTGAAAGGGGTTGTAGTGGGCGAAGGCAATACCTACGAGGAAGCATTGGCGGATGTCAAATCCGCTATAGCTTTTCATATCGAAACATTTGGAAAAGAGGTGCTTGAAGGCGAAGCCCCTGTTCTGGAAGCCTTTGTTGCTGAAGCTGGGGTGGCAGTCTGATGCCCAAATTTCCTGTGGATGCCCCTATCAGAGAGGTGATCAAGGCCTTGGGACGGTTGGGTTTTCACGTGGTGCGAGAAGGGAATCACATAGCGATGTCACGCGAAAATCCGGATGGCACGCGCACTCCTCTAACGATGCCCAATCATTCGCGGATAAAAGGGTCAACCCTGCGGACAATACGCACTCAATCAGGCATAGCAAGAGACGAGTTCTTAAGCGCCTACGAAGAGAGTTGAATGCGCTGCATTACAACGAACGGGGAACGGGTGTCCACCAGCACATGGAAACGGCTGACCGGATTCGACCGCTCCCTGACTCTAACGCAGCACCTGTGAAAGGGAGCCGAGATGAATGCCCCACAGCAGCAACAATGCTCAAGCCAAATTTGCCTTCGATAAACGATGAGGAAGGCGCGGCAGTTCCCGAGGGCCTTCCCATGGTGGTTGACGCCCATGTCCATGTATTTCCGCGCGGGATTTTTTTGGCAATTTGGCAATGGTTCGATGAAAACGCCTGGCGGATTCGATATCGGCTGACCACATCCCAAGTATTTGATTTCATGCTGTCACACGGCATAAACCATGTAATTGCCCTGCAGTATGCCCACAAGCCGGGAATTTCGGAAAAACTTAATCGGTATATGGCCGAAAAATGCCGGGAGTACCCTGACCGCATTACAGGCATGGCAACCGTGTTCCCCGGCGAAGACGGCGCCGATCACATTCTCCAGAAAGCGTTTGATTCCGGGCTGGCCGGCCTAAAGCTGCATGCGCACGTGCAGTGCTTTGACATGAACTCTGACGAGATGAACCTGCTCTATGACGTGTGCCGACACCAATGATCTTCGACCCTAATGGCCTGGCTGGATCGATTTACTTGTAGGTGGTCAATTCAGCGCAACGCTATTCAAAGTATTCCGTCTTCTCCGTTACCGTGGTCTTGATCTGATTCAGCGTGTCGGTCAGAACGGCGATCACGTTTTCGCGGATGTCCCCGGCGACGATCAGGAGCATGACGTCGTCGCCGACCGCCAGGTCCCGGTCTTCGGCGATGGCGACCCGGACATCGACGATCCCCGGACGCAGCCGCTGTTCGTTCAGGATCCGCTGCAGGCGTCCGTGATCCACGCTGACCCGCAATCCCCGGACGCTGCGGCCGTCGCGGCTCGTCTCCCGCACGACCCCGTTGTGGGTCAGCAGCATCCCGACGCTGCGAAAGTCAGGGCGTCTGCGGATGTCGGCGATCATAGCGGCGATGTCCATGAGGCCTCCGTTGTTTTTCCGGCGTTCAACATCTGCTCGGCCCGCGCCAGGTCCTGCGGGGTGTTGACATTGAAAAACGAGACCAGGTCGGGGTCCTTCTCGCGCAGCCGATCCTCCGAGATCGTCTTGATGCGGCAGTCTTTGAGCGCCAGATGGATCTTGAGCTTGTTCGCCCGCAGATGATCTTCCGCGGGCTTAAGGCAGCGCCGGGAGTAGGCTGCGCACAGGGGTTCGAAGCCTGCCGATGTGCGCGGAAGCACGAGGTCCGCCCCGGGCTCGATCTCACTCAGGACCGTTTCGATTATTTCCCTTTTCAGAAACGGGGTGTCGCAGGCGGAGAAGAACGCAAACGGGTGGCGGGCGTAGAAAAGCCCCGCATGGATGCCGGTGAGCGAGCTGCGCACGGGAAAGACGTCCGTGACAATCAGCGCATCCCATTCCAGAAAATCCCGCGGGCGGTTGGTGACCAGGATGATCTCGTCGAACAGCTCCGAAAACAGGTCAAACAGGCGGTCCAGGATCTGCACCCCGCCCACCTTGAGAAACGCCTTGTTCTCACCGCCGTAACGGGTGGCCAGTCCGCCCGCCAGAATCACCCCTGAACACGAATGCTTCATACCCCAACTTCCTGTTTCGTTACGGTGAGCATAGGAGAATTGCCCGATGAAATCAAGCGATTATCAGCAATGGGAGCTGCAAGGTGCCGCTCCCATACATATTGGCCGAGGGCGCGTGGAAAAGAGGTGTTATTAAAAAACCGGTTGATCTCGAGCCCAAGAGTGAAGTAGACAGAATATCAACACCCTGATAGATGGCCCTGATCGAGGAAAGGAAGCCATGGGAACCCACGAGCACAAGCAAGACGCACCCCGACAGGTCACAATCGCCATCCTCACGCTTTCCACCACTCGCACCATCAAGGACGACACCGGCGGAAATTGGATCAAGGAGACGGCCAAACAGTTGGGTCACACCGTCCTCTACCACCGGGTGATTCCTGATGATGCGGCCACGATCACCATGACGGTGCGTGAGATTGTGGAAAACATCGCCCCGGAAATCCTGCTCATGACCGGCGGGACCGGCATCACGCCCCACGATGTGACCATCGAAGCGGTCAGCCCCCTGTTCGCCAAGAAGCTCACCGCCTTCGGCCCGCTTTTCGCCCAGCTCAGCATGCAGGAGGTCGGCTCGGCGGCCATCCTGTCCCGCGCCACGGCGGGCGTCATCGGGTCCACCATCGTTTTCTGCATGCCCGGCAGCCTCAATGCCTGCCAGCTCGCCTGCACCCGGCTGATATTCCCGGAGCTGGGGCACTTGGTGAAACACCTCAAGGGCGCTTGATGAATGCCGGCCGCGCCATAGTCAAACTGACTTGCATTTTAGCCGCATTCTTACATAAAAAACCGAGCAGATTGGCGGTGTGACGTGTTCGATATCCTGATCAGAAGCGGGTTGGTTGTTGATGGCTCCGGGACGGCAGGGTTCCAGGCGGATGTGGCCATCGCGGGCGGACGCATTGCGGAAGTGGGCCTGCTGGCGGACGCCGGGGCGACGACGGTCATAGACGCCACCGGCCTGGTGGTGGCTCCCGGCTTCATCGACATGCATTCCCATGCGGACTTCTCGCTGCCGGTGTGCCCCACGGCCGAAAGCCTCCTGCACCAGGGGATCACCGCTGCGGTGGTGGGGCAGTGCGGCTTCTCCCCGGCGCCCCTCATGGAAGAGACCCGAGCGCAAGTGATCCGACAGATGGATGCGACCCTGGGCCGAGCCGGGGAACCGTTGCCGTGGGAGCGCTGGACCAGCTTCAAGACGTACATCGAGGATATCTCCCGAGCCGGCACCTCCCTGAACGTCGTCCCCTTGGTGGGGCAGGGAACGGTGAGGGCCGGGGTCATGGGTTTTGGCCCCGGGCCGGCAAACCCGGAGCAGCGTGCCCGCATGACGGCAGCGGTGGCCCGGGCCATGGACGAGGGGGCCTTTGGCCTCAGCACCGGCCTGATCTATCCGCCAGGCTCCTTCACCCATGCCGAGGAGATCGCCGCCATCGCCCGGCCCGTGGGAGACCGTGGAGGGATCTACTTCAGCCACATCCGGGGAGAGGCGGATACCCTCCTGACGGCCATATCTGAGGCGATTCGAATCGGCAGGGACTCGGGTGCCGCCGTGCAGATCAGCCACTTCAAGGTGGCCGGCCGCAAGAACTGGGACACGGTGGACCGTGCATTGACCCTCATCGATGAGGCCAGGGCCGAGGGGCTGGACGTGACCGCCGACCTCTACCCGTACCTGGCTGGAAGCACCGCCCTCTCGGCCCTCCTCCCCCAATGGGCCCACGAGGGGGGGAAAGAGGCGACCTCAAAGCGTTTGGCAGATCCCAGGGTTCGGGAACAGATGACCCTGTCCATGCAGTCGGAGGGGTTTGCTAGGGACATAGAGTGGGATCGGGTGCTCATCAGCTTTGCGCCGGGCAAGGCTGAATATCAAGGGCGCTGCGTGGCGGGACTGGCCCGGGAGCAAGGGAAGAGTCCCCATGAGTGGATCTTCGACGCGATCCTGGAGACCGGACTGCGCGCCACAATGGTCACCTTCATGATGTCCGAGGAGAATCGCCTGCGGGAGCTTCGCCATCCGGCCATGATGATCGGCACCGACGGCATGGGCTACGCCGTGTCGGGTTCCATGCCGCAAGGGCTACCCCATCCCCGCAACTATGGGACCTTCCCCCGCATTCTGGGGCACTACGTTCGGGAGGAGAAGGTGATTTCCCTGGAGGAGGCGATCTGGAAGATGACCGGCTTCCCGGCCCGAAAGCTGGGCCTGCGGGATCGCGGCCTGGTGAGCAAAGGGCGTTGGGCGGATCTCACGCTCTTCGATCCAAGGCGTGTGGCCGAGAAGGCCACCTACGTCTCGCCGCATCAGTACCCTGAAGGCATCCCCCACGTGCTGGTCCGGGGCGAGTTTGTGGTGCGCGACGGCGTCCACACGGGGGCGAGGCCTGGGGCCGTGCTCGCTCGCTGAGGCCGTTCGGGGAGCCAGGCTGCGAGACCACGGCGGCGAGGAACCCGGCCTTGGTCTTGAGGAGGAATTCGACGTGACGTGGGTCATCATCGTCCTGAGCGTTCTCTTTATGGCTGCGGGGGCACCGTTGGCCTACGTGGTCGGGGCAACGAGCGTCCTGGGGTTTATGGCCACAGAGATGACGCGCTACCTGGCCGTCCTGCCCCAGAGGGTTTTCTCTCAGATCGATGTCTTTGCCCTCATGGCCATGTGCCTCTTTATCACCACCGGAGAGATCATGAATCGAACCGGGGTCACCAAGGCCCTGGTGGATTTTGCCATGTGCCTCGTGGGTCGGTTTCGAGGCGGTTTGGGCTACGTGAACGTGCTGACCAGCGTGTTCTTCGCAGGGATCTCCGGCTCGGCCGTGGCGGATGCTGCGGCCTTGAGCAAAACCCTGGTCCCGGCCATGCTGCAGAAGGGCTATCCCAGGTCGTACGCTGCGGCCATCACGGTGGCGGGTTCCATCATCGGTCCCATCATCCCTCCGAGCATCATCCTGATCTTCTATGGGGCCCTCATGCAGGTGTCCATCGGCGGGCTACTGGCCGCAGGGATCCTTCCCGGTCTCCTGCTTGGCGTGGCCCTCATGATCGCCAACTGGATTTTCGCCCGCCGTCATCATCACCCTGGGGGGCGACATGAGGTCATTCCACCCTTCCTCCCCACGTTGTTGCGGGCGATGCCCGCTCTGACGTTGCCGGTGATCATCGTGGGGGGGATCGTCCTGGGGGTGGTCACGCCGACCGAGGCGGCCGCTCTGGCCGTGGTGGCCTCCATCGCGGCGGGAGCGTTTTACGGCGGGGTGAATGTTCGAGTCGTCGTCCTCAGCTTGAAGCGCACAGCCATTCTGAGCGGAAGCATCTTCATGGTCATGGCCGCGGCGGCCTGCGCCGCGTGGATTGGTGCCCTGGAGCAATGGCCCCAGGCCCTGGCCTCACTATGCTGGCGCGGATGTGGGGGGACCCCGGCCCCTCGGAGGTGAAATCGGATAACGCCATGGACATGTCCGTGTGACCTCTTCGTCCGGTTAAATCTCCAGCACCATCCCGACCTCGTCGCACTTGAAGTACTTCGGGCAGCGGCTGCACTCGCCCCAGACCTTGGGGGGCAG
>JBFYWS010000527.1:0-3400 GCA_041310935.1 Desulfobacteraceae bacterium
GGCCGGGGCAATCTCGACAAAGGCATCGAGCATCTCCCGCACTCCGAAATTATTGACCGCGCTGCCGAAAAAAACCGGCGTCTGGCTGCCTTTGAGATAATCGTCCAGGACGAAGGGGCTGGCCGCCCCTTCCAGCAGGGCAACGTCTTCGCGCAGTTCAGCGGCTTGTCGGCCCAGCAGTTCATCCAGCAGCGGATCGTCCAGGTCGCGAATGGTGAGCATCGCGTCGGTCAGGCGCTCCTGACCGGGGGTGAAGAGGTTCAGTTCCTTGCGGTGGAGATTGTAAGTCCCCTTGAAGCGTTTGCCCATGCCGATGGGCCAAGACAGGGGCGCGCACTCGATCTGCAGGCTTTCTTCGATATTGGCCAGGATGGCGAGCGGCGGCATTCCCTCGCGGTCGAGCTTGTTGATAAAGGTCAGGATCGGCGTGTTGCGCATCCGGCAGACTTCCATCAGCTTGTGGGTCTGGGTTTCGACCCCCTTGACACTGTCGATGACCATCACCGCGCTGTCCACCGCCGTGAGCACGCGATAGGTGTCCTCTGAAAAATCCTGGTGCCCCGGCGTGTCGAGCAGGTTGATTTCGAAATCGCGGTAGTTGAACTTCATCACCGAGCTGGTCACCGAGATACCGCGTTCCTGCTCGATGGCCATCCAGTCGCTGGTGGCGTGCCGGTCCGCCTTGCGGGCTTTGATTGCCCCGGCCATCTTGATCGCTCCGCCAAACAGCAGCAGCTTTTCGGTCAGGGTCGTCTTGCCCGCGTCGGGGTGGCTGATGATGCCGAAGGTGCGACGGCGTTTGATTTCCGCCTTCGGCGCACGATGTTCGGATAACGGTTGATCGGTGGTGTTCATAACCGCGTGCTGACATCTCCAGTGGGTGAACTCAAAACACAACGGCCCAGGTGTTAAGGCTGAAGACTGAAGGCCAATGCTGATCGCGCATCTCTTTTCCTTCAGCCGTCAGTCTATCTACCTGAGTCGTGACGTATCCCGCAAAACAACAATTCCGCCGGCCGGGCATCGCAAAGCGGTTACGGCAACAGTTGCGGTCCGGAGGACTACCATGGGCTCCAGGCTCCGGGCATCGCCGCATCATCGCCCATCTGCGCCGCCATGTCCTGCTCGGCGGCGAGTCTCTGCTTGATCACCATCCGCTGATACCTTTCATGGGCCTGCTGGTCTCCGGCGTAAACGCACTGACAATACTCGGCATCGGCATAGACGAAGCGGGGTCCGTCCGCGGCGGCAACGCTGAATAGCTTGCGCTGCGGCACGACACTCTGCAGCGTTGCGAGCCGCTCCGGTGTGTCGGCCATCTGCAGCTCGAAGCCGGCTGCCGCGAGCAGCTGTTGCGTCTGGGCTGCCTGTTTTTTTTGGATCGCGGTGCATCCCGCCAGGGCAATGGCGAGTGCAGCGATAAGCCATCGATGATAATGACGTTTTACGAGTCCATCACTCATTTTTTTGTCGGTGTCACGCATGCAGGTTGTTTCGCCGATAACGGCTCCGGAGTGGTATTTCGCAGTCCGCATCGACATCGTGGAGGTGTGGAACGGTTGCGATCGATGGCCGCAGAATAGGAGACGCTGCTTGCCGTGTCAAGGGCGCCGGCCTGGGACGAGGAAGTTCAGCTGCGCGAGGATATCAACTATGCGTGTCCAGGCAGGGCGGGTACACAAAAAATAAATCCGGGCATCGGGTGCACTCGTCCACGGCTAAGTTCGCGGTAATCCAATTGGCCGGACATCAGCTGCCGGCCGTCCCGAACAGGCTGCCGGCGGATTCCCGGTCGATTGTGACGTGAACGATGGTGTTCTTCAAACTATCGTTCCCGGCAAACAGCACCGGGAGATAATTGGCTGAAACGCCTTTCAGCAGCCCGGTTGCGGGGTCGCGTTTGCCTTCCGCCAGAACCGCTGCGCGTTGGCCGATGAAGCTGCGGTAAAACCGGGTGCGCTGCTGCTGGCCGAGATGCCGCAACCGCCGGCAGCGCTCCTTGATCGCCCCCGCCGGAACCGTGTCGGTAAATTCGCAGGCGGCGGTCCCCGGCCGCGCCGAGAACGGGAAGACGTGCAGGTAGGATACCGGCAGGCGTTCGATCAGGGAGGCGGTGTTCGCGAAGGCCGCTTCCGTCTCGCCGGGAAACCCGACGAGAACATCCGCGCCGATGGCTGCATCCGGCATCATGGTGCGGATCTTTTGCACGAGTTCGCCGAAGAACTCGGGCGAGTAGGGTCTGCCCATGCGTCTGAGGATCGCGGGGTCGCCGCTTTGAAGCGGAATGTGAAAATGCCGGCAGAACCGGTCGGATCGAGCCACCAGGCTCAGCAGGTCATCGGTCAGCTCCAGCGGTTCGATGGAGGAGAGGCGCACCCGGATCGAGGATTTCAGCCACGCGATGGCCTGCAGCAGCTGCCACAGGCCGCAGGCCGGCTTCAGGTCCCGGCCGTAAAGCCCCAAGTGAATGCCCGTCAGCACCACTTCGCGGACACCTTGCGCCACCAGCTCGGCAATGCTTTCCAGCACGGCCGACAACGCCATGCTGCGGCTGCGGCCACGGGCATACGGCACGATGCAGTAGGTGCAGAATGCGTCGCAACCGTCTTGGATTTTTAGAAAAGGCCGGGTCCGGTGTGCGGACGGAACCGGTTTGGCGGCCGCAAACGCAGGTGCAGCGCCCGGGGCGGCTTTGAAAATGACGGGTCGGGGGCATTTCGTGAGCTCGCCCCTGCCGATCATCTCGGCCAGTTTTTGCTTGCCGGCTTGGTCGACGATGTAGTCGAGCCCCTCGATTTTCGTCAGCGCCTGAGGCTCCGTCTGGGCATAGCAGCCGGTCACCACCACCCGAGCCTGCGGGTTGGCATGGATTGCCTGGCGCACGGCCTGCCGCGACTGCATGGCGGCTTTCTGCGTGACCGCGCAGGTGTTGATGATGTAGAGTTCGGCCGCTTCCGAGTCCTCGGCGGGCTGCCAGTCAGGGGTCGCGAGCGTCTCTCCCAGGGCTTCGGACTCGGCTTGATTGACCTTGCAGCCGAGGGTGATGATTTTGTATTTCTTCATGGTAAATGCTCAGGTGTTTAGGCTGAAGGCTGAAGTCAATAAAACATCTCGCAAAGCACGAATCAAGTCATGGCCAACTCAACTGCCCGAAATCTTGTGTGATCACGAATGGTCTATCACTAAAAGCCTTCAGTCTTCAGCCTTCAGTCTATCTACCTGAGTCGTTTCCTCAACTCGTCTCGATAAATCCCCCCCCCAGCACTTCTTCGCCGTCATAGAACACCGCCGTCTGGCCGGGGGTTACGGCGGCCTGGGGCGTGTCGAAAGTGACGACCGCGGCCTGCTCGTCGGCGGGCGTGAGGGTCGAGGCGACCTCCCGGGTGCGGTAGCGCAGCCG
>JBFYWS010000531.1:0-2802 GCA_041310935.1 Desulfobacteraceae bacterium
AGCGCCCGAAAGCACTTGCCGCCTCCACACGATCGGTACCGATCGCAGATGATGATCCCAATCTTTTTCATCCTATGGGTCACTCCTTGTGTTTTCTTACGGATCAACGTCAGGTACTCCACTGAACCGGAACAAGAGCACCTCGGAGGTATCGAATCGCGCACCCAGTAGTGCGACTATAACACAAATTTTAGCAATCGTCATGCCAGAGTGGAATGAAACACGCAATCCTTTGAAAAAAGAGCCGTAAGCAGCTACCACTGGGAAAGGTCATCGACGGGATAAATGCATTATGCGATGATAACTCTCAATTAAGTTGCAAAATGCACGATTTGTACCTTTGCGGGTCTCCCCGATAACAAAATAACGAAACGCTATCGGGTTGTCCCGGTCAATTCGATCCATGCCGAGCATGGCCTGTCCGATTATGTAGAAACCACCATAGAGGGCAAAACCAGCGCATGTATGTTCGACTACGGCCTGGATCCCGGCGGTGCGTTTTCCTGAGGCATCAGCGGGAGATTGACCGAAAAAATGCTTCCTTGGCCCAACTCGCTTTCCACCCCAACGCGCCCATGGTGGGCCTCGACGATGCTTTTTACGATCGAAAGCCCCAAGCCGGTGCCGATGATGAAGCGGGTCTTATCGTTTTTAACGCGATAGAAACGGTTGAACACCCGTTTCAAGTCCTCGGTGGGGATTCCGAAGCCTGTGTCGCTCACGCGAATACATGCATAGTCGTCTTTTTCAACGGCGGAGAGAGTGACACGCCCCCCGCCGGGGGTGTACTTGACGGCGTTCGACAGCAGGTTGGCGACGACTTCGCGGAGGTGGTATGGGTTGGCCATGACTAGCAGGTTTCGGTCGATCGGCCCGGCCGTCAGCGAGATGTTTTTCTGAGCGGCTTGGTCCTGGTGGAAGCTCAACTGCTGGAGCAGAAGCTCCGAGAGGTTCAGTTTCTCGCGCTCCTCGGTGGTCAAGCCGGATTCGATCTTGGCCAGGTCGAGCAATTGGGTCGCCATTTCAGCGAGCGCGTTCACCTTCTGCGAGCACCGCTCCAGAATTTCCTTCTGCTTCGTGGACACCGCTCCCGCCAGACCGTTCATGAGGACATGGATCTGGGCCAGCACCGTGTTCATCGGGCTGCGTATTTCATGCGCGACCATGGAAACGAAGTTGGACTTGAGCTGGTCTATTCTCTTCAGCGCCGTGATATCATGCAGCACGAGGACAGCCCCTATCGTTCGACCCAGCCGGTCCCGGAAGGGAACGCATCGAACACCGATGGCCGTGCCTTCTCCGCTGTCTAAGTCGAGGCCGTTCAATTCCTCCCGAATTTCTCTGAACTCCTCAACCGGCATGGCCAGCGCCTGTTCGAGGCCGCCGATGAGGAGCGGGTCGGCCACCACATCGGCCAGGTGCCGGCCGACGACCGGTGGGCCATCGTAACATGTCAGTCTCAGGGCGGCCGGGTTGGCCAGCACGATTTTTTTCTGGTTGTCGATGGCGAGCACGCCGTCGCTCAAGTGATTGATTAGAACGCGCATGCGGGACGTTTCGGTGGCGATGTCCTGCAAGGTCCGGATGTATTCCACCGCCTTGTGCACCACCCGGCGCAGGTCTTCGGGGGCAAACGGCTTGGGAATGAAATCGAACGCCCCCTTTTTCATGGCCTCGATGGAGTACTCCAGCGTGGCATACCCCGTGATCACGATGACCACGGTGTCCGGGTGCAGCGCCCGGATTCGAACCAGGGCGTCCAGGCCCGGCATGCCCGGCATCATCAGGTCGAGCAGGATGATGTCGAAGTGCTCCTTTTCGAGGATCGCCAGCCCGGCCTCGGCCGTTTCGGCGGACGTGGCAGGGAAGCCGTCCTCGGTGAGCATCTTGACGCAGCCGCTGCGGATCCGCTTCTCGTCGTCTACAACCAGAATCGTGGGGATAAATGTCATCGTCGGAAACTCGTTTGGCATTGTTGCCGATGGCTGGGCGCGGGTTTTTTCATGATGTTCGCTCAGATCAACAATTCCAAGGCGCTCTCGCCCTCACCGTTTGCGGTGTCGACCGGAAAGAATTCCAGCAGGAAGGTGGTCCCGGCGGGGCTTGTAGATTTGACGGAGATGTTCCCACGGTTTTCCTTGATGATGCCGTAGGCAGTGCTCAGCCCGAGCCCGGTGCCTTTGCCAGCGGCCTTGGTGGTGAAGAACGGGTCGAAGATTTTGGACAGTTTGTCTTCCGGGATGCCGCTGCCGGTGTCTGAAATCTCAAGGGAGTACTTCCCGCTCCGGTCGTCCGCGTAGGTCCTCATCACCAGCCGGCCGCTGCCCTCCATCGATTCGACCGCGTTCATGACCAGGTTGATGATCACCTGGCGCATTTGGTTGCAATCGGCGTGGATCGTCAATTCGTCCCCGGAAAATTCCTTGACCATCTGAATGTTCCGAAACAGGCTCTGGTCGCGGATCAACGCCAGGCTCTGCTCCACCAGCGCGTTCAGCCCGACGCGATCCTTGCGCTGGTTGGTCACCCGGGCATAGGCCAAGAGGTTTTTGACGATTTCGGAGCAGCGGTTGACGTCTTCGATGATGAAGTCAAGATTCTCCCGGTTGGGGTCCTCCGGCCCGAGCGTTTCCTGCATCAGGCGGGCGTAGAACAGCACCCCGGTCAGCGGGTTGTTGATCTCGTGGGCGACCCCGGCCGCCAGGCGCCCCATGGACGCCATTTTTTCCGATTGGGAGAGTTGGGATAGGATCGCATTCAACTTGGCCTCGGCCGCTAGTTTGTCCCTAAGATCCTTGTAGA
>JBFYWS010000532.1:0-2887 GCA_041310935.1 Desulfobacteraceae bacterium
GGGTCTTGGGCGCCAACATCCCGGCGCTCATCCGCGGCATCATCGCCATCGGCTGGTTCGGGATCCAAACCATGATCATGGCCTTTGCCATCGACGGCATCCTGATCGCCCTCTTCCCCTCTTTCGGCGAGATAAAGGGTACGGTGCCTTTCTTCGGCCTGCCGGGGCACGTGGTCATCTCCTTCATGCTCTCCTGGGCCATGACCGTGGCCATCTGCTACGTTTCACCGCCGCACAAGGCTTCGCCGGGCATCAAGTGGCTGAACAATCTTGCCTCACCGATCCTGCTCGTGATCGGTGTCGGGCTCTTGTGGTGGGCGGTGGACAAGGCGGGCGGCTGGGGCCCGGTCCTGGACCAACCGCAGAAGGCACCCTGGTCCCAGTGGCCGGCGTTTCTGACCGCCATGGTGGCCTACTGGTCGACGCTCGCCATCAACATCCCGGACCTGACACGCTTCGCCAAGAACCAGAAGGTGCAGTACATGGGCCAGGCCATCGGGCTGCCGCCCACCATGACGGCCTACTCCTTCATCGGGCTAGCCGTCACCTCGGCCAGCGTGGTGATCTACGGCAAGGCCATCTGGGACCCGGTGGAGCTCTCGATCATGACCGGAAATCCTTTTTTCATCTTCGTGGGCCTGATCTTCATCATCCTGGCGACCCTGACCACCAACATCACCGCCAACATGGTCTCGCCCATCAATGATTTCATGAACCTGGCCCCCAAGGTGCTCAACTGGGAGCGCACCACCATCCTGATCTCGCTGCTCGGCATCCTGATGGAGCCCTGGCGCTTTCTGGCCGACCCCGGCAAGTACGTCTGGACCTGGCTGCTCGGCTACGGCGCCTTTACGGGCGGCATTGCCGGGGTCATCATCGCCGACTACTGGATTATCCGCAAGAATTCCCTCAAACTGCACGACATCTACATCAAGGACGGCTACTACAACTTCCACGACAACAAGGTGAACCCGATCGCGGTGGTTTATGCCCTCATCCTGGTCGTGGCCACCGTTGCGCTGTACTTCAGCGGTGCCATCCTGGGCGATCCCAAGACCTGGCCGTCGATCCTGACGACACTCATCCTGGTGCTGGGCCTGATCGCCGGCATAGTCTTCTATGTGAGCAAGACCAAGGGCGTTAACTTCTGCGGCGTGCTGGCTCTTTTTTCGGGAGTGGTGGGCTCGCTGGTGCTCTCCAAGCTGAGTGCCGCGCTGGCCCAGTGGACCTGGTTTGTCGGGGCCATCGTCGGCTACATCGCCTACATCGTGCTCTACCGGGCCTGGTACGGCAAGCACCACCCGGAGATCCCGACCTAAAAAAACCACCCCCGCCGCTCGCGGCGGGGGTGGTTTTTTAGCAGGGGCCGGGGAGGTTTCGCGCGAGACACCCGGCCCCTTCCCCCCTCCGCAGGAAGGGGGCCGATAGGGAAGCAGGTTGTGGCACGCGGCGCCATACTATCAGTAATGAAGTCCCGCCCTTGTGGGAGTGGCTTCCAGCCACGATCATCGCGGCAAGATGCCGCTCCCACAGAAAAAGAAGCCAACTTCATTGGAAGCCAAGGCCGAGCACAGGCGCGTAGATGGTTCCCTTCGTGAAGGTGTTTCTAATTGTGGCGGCGTTTGCGCTATTCCACAGCCTGACGGCAAGGGAGGACTCCAGTGCCCTCGCCCGCCGGAAAACCGGCCTATCACTTGCGGCTTACGCCGCGGTTCGCGCGGCAATCTCGCTGGCGCTGCTCATCTTCTCCCTGTTCATCCTGTTCCAAGAGGGGCCGTCCACAGCGCAGCTGTTCGCCCCCCATTCTGGTTTGCCGGCCATCCTTCCGGCCATGTTCACCTTCTGGCTGGCCGGCATGGCCCTGGGCCAGGTCGTGAAAGCCCGCCGCCTGCCGCAGTTTTTCGGCTTCGAGGAATTCCCCAAACTCTTCATCTACACCGGCGCCTACACCATCTGCCGCCACCCCATGTACACCGCCTGGCTGACAGCCGCCTGGGGACTGCTCATCAGCAAACCCTATCTGCTCACCGTTTTCTACAATTTCCTGGTTACCTGCTTTGTGGTTTGTGCGGCGCTGCAGGAGGAACGGCAGATGATCGCCCGTTTCGGCGACAAATACCGCACCTATCAAAAGCAGATCCCGTTCCTGCTGCCTTATGGTTTTTTGAAGCCACAGATCCGCAAGGAAGGCGCACCACGACTATAGAAGCCGGAAGCTCAAAGCAAAGAGGACCAAAAACTCGAAGATGCCCGAGTCGTTGGTCCTCTTTGGCTTCTGTGGAACCGGCCGCCTTGCCGCGGTCATCGCGGCTGGAAGCCGCTCCCACAGGAAAACTTAGCGGTTTGAGCCTAAGCGTCGCTCCCGTTCAGGAAAAGATCCGGAGCCTCACGAACGCTTATACCCGGCAGGGTCTTCAGAACTCCTGGAACGGCTCCCGCTTCACGAATCGGCCGTGCCCCAATGCGCCCACGAACTGCATGCGGTCTTTTTTCCACTCGGCGGTCTTGCGGCCGCGGGCGTAGACCGCCACCGGCATACCGGTCACAGTCAGACCCTCGTAGGGCGTATAGTCCACGTTCATGTGGAGTTTTTTCTGAGTGATGGTGAACTTCTGCGTGGGGTCGAAGACGACGATGTCGGCGTCCTTGCCGACCGCGACCTCGCCCTTGTTCTTCATGCCGAACATGCGCGCGGTGCCGCTGGAGAGCACGTCCACCATGCGCTCGAGGCTGATGCGGCCCTTGACCACCCCCTCGGAGTGCACGACCATCAGCAGGGTTTCGATTCCCGGCGCGCCGTTGGGGATCTTCTTGTAGTCGTCCTTACCGAACATATCCTTCTTGCCCTTGAAATCGAAGGGGCAGTGGTCGGTCGCCACCACCTGCA
>JBFYWS010000551.1:0-5981 GCA_041310935.1 Desulfobacteraceae bacterium
ACCTCCTCCCCGGGGGTGCGCATCACGACCGAATAGGGGTTGCCCTGGATTCGGATCGAGAGCGGTTCCTCCGCTAGCAGATCGATCTGCCGGCGGGTGATCTTAGCCTCTTCCCAACGGATGACGTTACGGCTATCTGAGGTGTTCAATTGCTCCTCCGTGAGGATGCGGACTGATTTGTAATCGGGTCAGCTTAAGACGAATTCAATTGCAATTCAAGCGGGTCGGGATCGGGCTGGGCGGAAGATTCAGAAAAAGATAGGCCTCGACACTGCCGGACGGGCGGGTGTCGAGGCCTCGTGGTTGTCAGGGAAGAGCTACTTGGACGCGGTATCGACGGCCTCGAGGAAGGCCTTCATCATGGCCTCTCCTTCGGGGCCGTATTTTTCGACGATGATTTTCTTCACCTCCGGCATGGTGGCGTCGCGGAATTTGACCAGTTGCTCGGGAGTGAGGGAGTTGACTTTCATGTCCTTGCTGAGGCCCGCCAGGCCGAGGTCGGAAGCCTCGATGGCGCGGCTGACCCCGCGGCCGGCCACGATGGCCGATTTGGCCGCATAGGCGACCACGTTCTTCTCCACCGGGCTTAGGCCGTTATAAAAATCCTTGTTCATCACCCAGACATAAGGTGCGAACAGGTGCCCGCTCAGGGTGAGGTACTTCTGGACCTCGTTGAACTTGGAAAATGCAATGATCGGGACCGGGTTCATCTGCCCGTCGGCCACGCCGGTCTGAAGGGCGGTGTAGACCTCGGTCCACGCAATGACGGCTGGCTGGCCGCCCATGGCGCTGACAACCGCCTTATGGGTGTCCAGGCCCATGGTGCGGATTTTGAGCCCTTTCATGTCCTCCGGCGAGGTAATAGGGCGTTTGGAGTTGGTGAAGTGGAAGAAGCCCCCGGAGTCGCCGAATCCCAGCACTTTCAGCCCGGTTTTCTGCTCGATGTCGGCTGCGAGCTTGGCGCCGAAGGGGCCGTCGAACACGGCGTAAGTGGCGCTGATGTTCGGGAAGGCAAACGGTACGTCGATGACACCCATCATGGGGTAAGCCGAGGCGAACCCGCCCACGGAGTGAATGCCGGACTGGATGACGCCGGACTTCACCTGGGTGACGACATCGTTGTCCTTGCCGAGCTGCCCGTTCGGGAAGGTCTGCACCTCGATCCCGCCGTTGGTGCCAGCTTCCACCAGGCTTTTGAATACGGTCGCCATGGCGCCGGTGGCGTTATTAAAGGGGTCGTCCTTGTTCAGGTGATGAAGTTTGATGACCTTGGCGGCGTCGGCGGGAGCCGGGATGAGTGCGATGGCGAACATGGCCGCCATCAGAACCGCTGCTGCGCAAAACAATCTGGAAGATTTCATCGAGTCACCTCCTAAGCGTTAATGGTTTGTTACGTCATGTCACCACGTCTTACACGTCTGTTCACAATAGATACCACACCGCCCATTGTCCATCCGCTGAAACATCCGCTCGGGGTCATTTTCCCAGCAGCAGGCGCGGCATGAAAAGCGTAAATGTCGGCCAGAATGCGATGAGGAAAAGCACGGCCACTTCGAGCAGGATAAACGGCCAGAGATCTTTGGCGATAGCTTCCAACCGCTCACCGGTGATGGAGCAGATAACGAAAAGGCAGGCGCCCACCGGTGGGGTCATCAGGGATATATTGAGTGCCAGCACAATCATGACGCCGGCATGCACCGGGTCCATCCCGATCGTCTCGGTGAGCGGGCCCAGGACCGGCGCCAGGATGATCAGGGCCGCGTTGATGTCCATGAACATCCCGATGATCAGCAGCAGGCAAAGGATCAAGGTGATCACGACCTGGGGGTTGCGGGAAATCGATAGAAAGAGCTTGGCGACGCTTTGGGGGATCTGCATGAAGGTCATCCACCAGCTCAGGATCGAAGCCGAAGCGATGATTAGAAAAACCACACCCGTGATGATGGACGTGCGGATCAGCGTCTGGACGATAGCGTCGAAGGTCAACGTGCGGTAAATGAAAACCCCCAGGAAGAAAGCGTAAAGCACTGCAATCGCGGCGGCCTCAGTGGGAGTGACAATGCCGAAAATGATCCCGCCCAGGATGATGGCAGGCATGAGCAGGGCCAGAAAGCTTGATTTGAAACTCACCATGATTCGCTTCAGGCTGAACACTTGATCGCTGATGGGAAGGTTCTTGCGTTTCCCGACCGCTGCAATGTAGATCATGCAGACAGTGCAGATCAGCAATCCGGGAAGGATGCCGGCTGCAAAAAGTCCGGCGATCGATACCCCCATCAGCGAGCCGTAAATAATCATCAGGTTGGAGGGCGGTATGGTGGGGCCGATGATTGAGCCGGCAATGGTTACGGCACAGGAGAAGGGGCGCGTGTAGCCATGTTTGACCATGGCCGGGACCAGGGTGTTGCCGAAGGCTGCCGTATCGGACACGGCCGCACCCGTCATGCCGGCGAAGATCACCGAGGCCACCATGTTGGTGTGCGCCAGGCCTCCCCGCATGTGCCCGACGAGCGAATCCGCGAACTCCACGATTTTGGTCGTTATCCCGGTGCGGTTCATGATTTCGCCGGCCATGATGAAAAACGGCATAGCCATGAAAGTGAAGAGATCAAGGCCCTCGAAAAACCGCTTGGGCGCCATGGCGAGGAAATTTTCTCCGCCCACCTGGATAAGACCGGCCACCCCGGCCACCCCCAAGACATAGCCGATCGGCAGGCCGACCAGAATCAGGCCGAAAAAAATGAGTGCGACGATAATCATGAAACCTTCACCTCCGCCCGCGGCGGAAAATCGCGCAGCATGGTCACAATCAGCTGTATGGACGTCAGAGCGCCGCATATGGGCACCGATGCAAACGGCACCACCATGTTCATCCCGAAGATGGTGGCAAATTGGGTCTTGCCGCTGGCTGCCATGCCGATACCGTAGATGGCTAGGAAAATGAAAAACGCGAGGCCGACGATGTCGAGCACTATGCGCAGATGACGGCGTTGAGCGACCGGCAGCGCGTTGCTGATGATTTCTAACCCGATGTGTTCGCGGCGGTAGGCGCCGACCGGGACGGCCATCAGCGCCGCCCAGATCATGATGTAGCGGGACAACTCTTCCCCCCAGGTGAACCCAAGTCCCAATGCGTAGCGCTGGAAGACTTCGAACCAGATCACCATGACCAGCGCCGCCATGAGAAGGGCGCAGAAGCGCTCGATCACCCAGTTCAGCCGCCCCCCGAATGCATCCAAGCGGGCGATAAAATCGTTGCTCATCGTCTCCACCTCGGAAATAATTTCAAACCGGAATTTCAAGTTCGGATTGATTCCTGATTCAAAAGTCTGTTACTTGTGTGCGAATATCTGCAAAAAGTCAACAATCATTCAAGGCGAAAGGGAGGCCTCAGGTGGCATCCGCTTTTTTAAACTGCCCATCCTGCCGAAAAGATTACCCGATCGAATCGGGCTTCTTCAGCTGCCCCGGCAACCGCGCCGGAGAGGAGCACACGTTGCGCCGGATATTGCCCCCGGGGTCGCAAACTGCTGCAGGCATCCGCAAATCCTGGGCGCAAGGGTCGCGTCACAGCTTCGACCTCTTTCATTCTCTCCTTTCAGGCTGCAACCTGCTCGGCTATGGTCGCTATGGCCGGATATTAGGAGGGATGACGGAGCGCCTGCTGCGCCAGGAGGGCCTGGACTTCAGCGTCACGCCGCTGACCGAAGAGCCCGGCCTGGCACCCGCCATCGGCCGGACCGGCCGTTTGTGGGTGAAGAACGAGACCGGCAACGTGACCGGATCCCACAAGGGCCGGCACCTGATGGGCACGCTGCTTTACCTGGAGGCCCTGAGGGAGCTCAAGGGTGGGGGAGCGAAGAAAGTCCTGGCTATCTACAGCTGCGGCAACGCTGCCCTGGGGGCTGCCGCGGTGGCTCGTGCCGGGGGCTACGATCTGCACGCCTTCGTCCCGGATGACGTCGACCCAACGGTAGCCGCCATGCTAACGGAGCGGGGTGCTATCGTGGATAAAATCCCCCGCTCGACTACCGGAGAAGGCGACCCCTGCTATCTCGCTTTCCAGAAGGCGTTGAATCAAAACGGCTGGGTTCCCTTTGCCTGCGCCGGCAACGACAACTGGTCCAACATCGAGGGCGGCGCCACCCTGGGCTGGGAGATGGTGATGCAGATGAGCGATCGCTGCGCGAAGATCGACAACGTGGTGATCCAGGTAGGCGGAGGGGCCCTGGCGCGCTCCGTTGCCCAAGCCCTTGAAGAGGCCCTCCAACTTGGGTTCATTCAGGTGTTACCGCGCATCCACGTCTGCCAGCCCGCGGGCGGGTTTCCTTTCGTGCGGGCCTATCTGCTGGCGCTGGCTGAAATCGCCCGCCGCAGCGGATTACCCTTCGATTTGGACTACCAGCATGGCGCTGACCCAGGAGCTCAACTGGAAGAAACGCTGGCCTATACGCACTTTGGCAGGGATCAAATTCAAGCTGTCGCCAATTTCGTCAAGAGCCACTTCGATTCGCCTGTGATGCAGTCGGTCTTGAGCGATATGGCCGGCAAGCCCGGCCGTTTCATGTGGCCCTGGGATGGGGGGACCCCCCACAGCCTGGCCCACGGGATACTGGACGACCTCACCTACGATTGGTACTACCTGCTGCGCGCCGTTCTGCGCTCGGGAGGCAGGGTCGAAATCCTTGCCGAGGAGACCATCCGCGACGCCTATGTGAAGGCGCAATCGCACACGGGAATCCCCGTCTGCCCCACGGGTGCAGCCGGCCTGGCAGGGCTGATCCAGCTTACCGATTCCGGAGCCATCGACAGGGGCGAAGCGGCAGGCCTTTTCTTCACAGGGTTTGACCGTTCAAAAGCCCGGTGATATGAGAAAAGCTCTAAATCCCCCCAACCCCCTTTAATAAAGGGGGAGTAAGAGGACCATGGTGTCTCTCCCCCTTTGGAAAAGGGGGCCGGGGGGATTTCGTTCCACATCGGATGGCGCGGCTCGCCATAACCGGCTCTTGTGTTGACACCTTCTTAATTATATGAGGCATCTATGACGCAACACCAACTGATCACCGGCCCCACATTCGCGGAGATGTTGGACCCTTCCAAGATCCGCAAGGAGCTGCGCGAAAAGGCCTTGGCCATCAAGGCCAAGGACCCGCTCGACCCCATCAACCTGTACAACATTTCCTGGAAGGACGGCTCCGGCCGGATCTACCATGAAGTTCTGCCCCGGGAGCTGACGGGGGTGGACACGCCCATCGTGGTCCTTTACGGCAAGGACTTTCCCACCGGCAGCCACAAGGTGGGCGCCACCTACTCGGTGCTGATCGAGAAGGCTATCAGCGGGGCCGTGGATCCGGCGCGTCACACCATCGTCTGGCCGTCCACCGGCAATTACGGCATCGGCGGGGCCTGGGTGGGCTGCCGCATGAAGTTCGATTCGGTCGTGATCCTGCCCGAAGAGATGAGCAAGGAGCGCTTCGAGATCGTCCGTCGCTACGGCGCGCGGCTGGAGCTGACCCCGGGCTGCGAAAGCAGCGTCAAGGAGATCTACGACAAGTGCCATGAGCTCAAGCGCTCGGACCCCGAACGCATCCGCATCATGAACCAGTTCGAGGAGTTCGCCAACTACCGCTTCCATTATTATGTCACCGGCAACACCATCGTCGAACTGGCCAAGGTGCTGGAATCACAAGGCATCGGCAAGGGCGTGGTCTCGGCCTACATCTCGGCCATGGGCTCCTCCGGCACCATCGCGGCCGGCGATCGGCTCAAGCAGCAGTGGCCGGGACGCCATAAAATCGTGGGGCTCGAGCCGGTCCAGTGCCCGACCATCTACTGGAACGGCTACGGCGGCCACGACATCCAGGGCATCGGCGACAAGCACGTCACCTGGATTCACAACGTCATGAACATGGACGCGGTGATGTGCATCGACGACATCGAGAGCAAGCTCGGCCTGCAGATGCTGACCGAGGAGCCCGGCT
>JBFYWS010000358.1:0-7961 GCA_041310935.1 Desulfobacteraceae bacterium
CCCCGAACGCCAGAAGTGGATCGACAGTCTGCCCGACATCCGCGGCCAGTGGAAGGACGATATGGCCAAAAAGGGCTTGGGCCAGGATGCGGAGGAGATCATCAAACTCTGGGACCAGGCCATCGGCCGGGTTCGCAAGAAGTAATAAAATTGTGCGGGAATCCACGGTCGGCGTTTTCGAATCATCCAGAGTGCGCCGACCCTTTCTTCTTATAGACGGTTATTAAGGGTCGCATATTTGTAATGACGCGAGCACCCCCTCACCCTGCACTCTCCCCCAGGATTGGGGGAGAGGATTAAGGAGGGGAGGCCGCTCTCGGTCGATACTATTTCGGGACGATTAATATCTCATCACAACTGCCGCCGATGGCGGCAACTGTTATGCACCGCTGCCGGGAACCGGAGAATTGAAGAAGGACAGCAACCATGATCGATAAAATGATTGAAACGATAATGGACCGAATTGCCTGGGGCATGAGCGTCATCGGGGCCTTTGTTCTATTGTTAATGCTGGTGGTGACCATCGCGGACGTGGTTGCCGACAAGCTGTTGAAACTGCCGTTTCCCGGCTCCACCGAATTGGTCATGTCGATCATGCCCATTTCGGTCTGTGCGTTCCTGCTGAGCCTCCAGATCAAAAAACGCCACATCGTCATCGACCTCGTGGTCAACCGGTTGAGCCCCAAGGCCCGCGTCTTTCTGCAGCTGTTGACGCAGCCATGCGGGCTTTTTCTGTTCGGTCTTCTGACATGGCTCACCATCCCCATGGCCATCCACAGCATCAAAATCGGGGAGCACACGGGGGGGAACGTGGGAGTACCCATGTACCCTGCCAAAGTCATGATTCCCATCGCCACAGGGTTGGTCACCATCCAGTTGATCATTGAGCTTGTTCGAACGCTGGGGCAGCTGAAAAATCCTCCTGCGGTGGCAGAAAAAACGTTTGAAATAATAGACGACAACAATACGTGAGGATTCAATGTTCTGGTTCCTGCCCATGATGGTGATGGTGCTCTTGTCGATCCCGGTGGCCTTCAGTTTAGGGCTGGCAGGTTTTTTCGGCATTGTGTTCAACCTCAATTGGATGGCTGGCTGCTCCTTCGTCAAAACTATTCTGTACGGTGCCATGGAAAGCTATGCACTGTCTTGCGTTCCCATGTTCATCCTGATGGGCGAGCTCGCGTTTCAGGCAGGAATCAGTGGGGATCTCTTCGATGCGGCCAGCAAGTGGCTGGGCCGTACGCGAGGGGGGATGCTTCTGGCCACCAACTACGGCTGCGCCTTGTTTGGGGCCTGCTCGGGGTCAACGATCGCCAGCGCTTCCATCTTCACCCGGATCGCGTTGCCGCAGATGCTCGCCAAAGGCTACAACAAGCAGCTGGCATCCGGTTGCATCGTGGCCGCCGGTGCCTTGGCGTGCATGATCCCGCCCAGTATCCTGATGATCCTGTATGGGTTGATCACCTCGCAACCGATCAATAAGCTGCTGGTCGGGGGTGTGGTGCCCGGCGTCTTGACGGCGCTGGCCTATGGTCTGGGGATTCAGGTCGCCGCAAGAGTCAAACCGCATCTGGTTCCGCCGCCGGACGCAGAAATCATACCTCTCAGAGAAAAGCTAATCGCCTTGAAGGGGATCCTGCCCATCGCCTTTTTGATCGTGTTGGTGATCGGCGGGCTATTCATGGGTTGGTTCACATCCACCGCGGCCGGGGCCATAGGATCGGCCGGTGCCATTGTGGTGCTGATTCTGCGCGGACGATTCTCCCTGCGAGGTTTCTACCAGGCGGTGCTGCAGGCCGGCATGCTGTCCTGCTCCTTGTTGATCATTATCACCTTCGGCAATCTCTTCTCATTTGTCCTGAGCTCTTCAGGCGCCATCGACTCCTTTGTGAAATTCGTGGTGGGGTTAAACATGCCGCCGTTGGCTGTGCTGCTGATGATCATCACGCTTTATGTCGTCATCGGCTGCATGATCGACCCGGTATCGATGCTCATCATCACGCTGCCGGCGGTCATGCCGATTGTTGCGGCATACCAATGGGATCCTGTGTGGTTTGGGCTGATCGTGATCACAATGTGTGAGGTCAGCGTCATAACCCCGCCGGTCGGCATGAACGTCTACACGGTCAAGGCCGTGGCCGGTCCGTGCGTGACGACCGGTGAGGTGTTCGCCGGAGCTTGCTATTTCTTGGTGTGGCAGGCTCTCGTCCTGGCGGTGATAATCGCTTTTCCCGATATCGTAACCTTTTTGCCGAACATGATGGATGCGAGATAAGGGAAAAGTTTCCGAACGGTTATATTGATTGGAGCCTGCAGTCATGCAGGAAAGCGAGGAGCCATGAACGGCTATACTGGGCAGACCGCATGGGTGGATTTGACGCAGCAGACGGTTTCGGTAAAAGCGACCGACAGGGAGATGGTCAAAGACGTGGTGGGCGGCCGTGGAATGGGGATCCGCCTCTTGACGGAGCTGGCCCCGGCCGGAATCGACCCCCTGGCGCCGGAAAATCCTATCATACTGGCCACCGGGCCTTACACCGGGGCCGGCGTTTTTTCGGCCTTTTTCAACGTCACCACCAAGTCCCCGCTGACCGGCATCGCGGCGGCCAGCCATTGCGGCGGCAAGTGGGGCCCGAAGCTTAAGCGGTCCGGGTTTGATGCGCTGGTGATCACCGGCGCCGCCGCGCGACCGTGCTACCTGGTTTTGGAAGAAGGCCAGGCCGAACTGAAAGACGCCGACCCCCTGTGGGGGCTTGGGGTCTTTGCCACGGAAGCAAGGATCGAGGCGGAGCACGACGGCGCCGAAGTGGTGTGCATCGGCCCGGCCGGCGAGAACCAAGTCAAGTTCGCGACCCTCATGAACGGGCATCGTGCCGCCGGGCGCGGCGGGGTGGGCGCCGTGATGGGCAGCAAGAAGCTTAAAGCCATCGTCGTGCAAGGCAAGAGTGGCACGGATTTATTCGACAAGGAAAAAGTGAAAGAGATCTCGAGCCAGGGCGGCAAGAAAGCAATGGAGGTCGCCCAGGCATTCGCTAAATTCGGCTCTTCCATCGCGTTTGATTTCTTCAACGCCAAGCACACCCTGCCGACACGAAACTTCCGTGGCGGCCATTTCCCGGACGCGACCATGATCAACGCCCAGGCGCTCAAGGACAAGTACTTCGTCAAGGACCGGGGCTGCCTCACCTGCCCGCTCAAGTGCGGCAACATCCACCAGGTGAAAGACGGCCCCTACAAACTGGAAGAGGTGGAGGGGCCGGAATACGAAACCCTGATGTCCTTCGGCTCCAACTGCGGCAATTCCAATCTTGAATCCATCCTGATGGCCAACCTGCTGTGCAACGACCTGGGGATGGATACCATCACCTGCGGCAACATCTTTGCCTGGCTCATGGACCTGCACGAGTCGGGGATCATCACCGCCGACGACCTGGACGGCACCTCCATGAAATGGGGCCAACATGAATCCATGGTGGCCCTGATCCCCAAAATCGCCGCCCGCCGGGGAATCGGGGATGTGCTGGCGGAGGGGTCGTATCGTGCAGCCGCTCAATGGGGCCCGCGGGCATTGGCCCGGGTGATCCACGCCAAGAAACAGGAGTACCCCGGTTATGAATCGCGGCGCTCCTTCGGGACCGGGTTCTCTTTGGCCACCAGCAGCCGCGGTGCCTGCCATTTGCGGGCTCAGCTTTACGTCAATGAACTTTTTGTCGGCGAGTTTCAGGAGAAGGGTTTTGAGGCCCACATGGACACCCTCCTCGACAAGGAACATTTTCTGGCGATTGCCGACTCCCTCTTGACGTGCAAATTCGGCATGCGCAACGCCGGCTACACCTGGCCGGTGCTGACCGAACTCTATAACGCCCTGACCGGAGAGAACCTTACGCTCGCAGATCTCAAACGCATCGGCGAAAGAATCTGGACGCTGGAGCGGCTTTACAATCTTCGCGAGGGCGTGGGCGAGGACGCGTTGCCGGTGCGGTTTTTTACCGAGGATCTCGATGACGGCCAGCCGGGGGGGACCCGGGTCGACGAGAAGCGGTTTCTGGCGGCGCGAAACCTGTATTACCAGGCCAGGGGCTGGGATGAACAGGGGCGGCCATCGGCTCAAAAGCTTCTCGATCTGAGGGTGGCGTAGAGGGGAATCCGTGCTTCTGTAACGCAAGAATTCAGGCGACGCAATATAGGCCCACGCAGGACGAAAACGCGTCCTGCGTCAGCCCCTCCCGCAAAGGAGATGAGACGTGACTCTCTCAAAGGCGGCGGCATATGGCCATTCGTGAAATAGACACCGCACGCATCACCCGCATCGTCAAGCAGCTTTGCATCGAGGCTACCACCGTTTTAAACCCCGATGTCCTGGAGGCCTACGCGCAAGGCCTGTCGCAGGAAGTTTCTCCTCAGGGCAAGGAGATCTTCAAACAGCTGGCGGAAAACGCGCGTATTGCCAGGGAAGAATCCATCTCTCTTTGCCAGGATGCCGGCATGGCCGTCGTTTTTATCGAACTCGGCCAGGATGTGCATTTTGCGGGGGCCGATCTTGCCGAGTCCATCAACGAAGGCGTGCGCCAGGGATATGCAGAGGGGTTCCTGCGGCCTTCAACTCTGGACCCCATCAGCCGTGAAAATTATGGAGACAACACTCCGGCGATCATTCATTTGGAGATGGCGCCCGGCGACAAGGTCAAGATCCATGTTCTTCCCAAAGGGTTCGGCGGCGAGAACATGAGCCGAGTGGTTCTTTTCCATCCCGGTGCCGGATTGGAAGGCGTCCGGGAATTTGTGATCAACCGGGTTCGCGAAGCCGGCGCCAACCCCTGCCCGCCCGTTATCGTCGGCGTCGGGATCGGCGGCAATTTCGAGAAATGCGCCCTTATCGCCAAAAAATCGCTTCTCAGGCCTGTCGGACAGAGCCATCCCGATCCTGTCGTCGCGAGGCTGGAGCAGGAATTTCTGCGCGGCATCAACAACACCGGGATCGGCCCCCAGGGCTTGGGTGGCCGCATCACCGCCCTGGCCGTGCACATCGAAACTTACCCGACCCATATCGGCAGCCTGCCGGTTGCCGTCAACCTGCAATGCCACAGTCACCGCTGCAAATCGGCGGTCTTATGAGAAGGCAGCCCTAAGTCTATGGACGCACCCGTCACGATCCGGACGCCTCTGTCAGAGCATCTGGTCATGCAACTGAAAATGGGAGACCGGGTCCTTTTGAACGGGACCATCTTTACCGCCCGCGATGCCGCCCATAAACGTCTGATTGATCTGATTCAACAGGGGAAAGAGCTTCCTTTCGACCTCAGGGGCAGCATTATCTATTACGTGGGTCCCGCGCCTCCCAAACCCGGTATGGCGGTAGGATCCGCCGGACCTACCAGCAGTTACCGGATGGACCCCTACACCCCTCCGCTTTTGGATAGAGGCCTCAAAGGCATGATTGGAAAGGGGCAACGGGGTCCTGAGGTGATTCATTCCATGGAAAAGAACAAGGCGGTCTATTTTGCCGCCACCGGAGGGGCAGGGGCCTTGCTGTCCAAGGCCATAAAAGCGTCCCAAACCATTGCCTACGAGGACCTGGGGCCCGAGGCCATCCGCATGCTGACCGTGGTGGACCTGCCCGTAATTGTCGTCAACGACTGCCGTGGCAACGATCTTTATGCGCAAGGGCGCAAGCAGTTTGAAATCACCGGATAGCCGAAAGAGGAGAACCCATGTCTACGCTTTTCCAGGCGACCACCATCAACGGAATGAAGCTTGCCAACAGATTCATGCGTTCCGCCACATGGGAAGGTATGGCGGCCGATGACGGCAGCTGCACCCCCGGGCTCAAAGAGCTTTATGTCCAGCTGGCCCAAGGGGGGGTCGGCTTGATCATCACCAGCCACACCTATGTCCGGCGGGACGGGATGGGATCGCCACGGCAATTGGGTTTATCCGACGACGCGTTTATTCCGGGTCTGCGGGAGATGACGGATGCCGTCCATCGACACAACGGACGCGTGGCTGTCGAGCTCTCGCATGCCGGGATTTTATCCAATGAAAAAGTGACCGGATTGACACCGGTAATGCTTTCAAAGGTGGACGGCTATGTCGGATCCGGAGGCAAGGTGATGACGGCCGAGGATATCCAGGCGATCATCGAAGCGTTTGCGCAGGCGGCGCGGCGGGCCAAAGAGGCTGGATTCGACGCGATCCAGATCCATGGAGCGCACGGATTTTTGATCAACCAGTTTCTGTCGCCGGCTTTCAACAAGCGCACCGATGCCTACGGCGGATCTATCGCCAACCGGACCAAAGCCGTCCTGGAAATCCTTGCGAAGATGCGCAGCCATGTGGGCCGCGACTTCCCCATCTTGATCAAGATGAACTCCGAGGATGTGATTGACGGCGGCCTGACGGTGGACGACTCTCTGCAGGCAGCGCTGATGCTGGAGCGCGCCGGGGTCGATGCCATCGAGTTGAGCGGGGGGACTGTCGTCACCGGAGATCACTGCCGCAAAGATGTCGACTCCGAGGAAAAAGAGGCCTATTGGCGCAAAGCGGCCAAGGCGTTCAAGGCGAAACTGACGGTGCCGCTGATCCTGGTGGGGGGAATCCGGTCATTGCAGCTGGCAGAAAAACTCTACGCCGAAGGCTATGCCGATTATTTTTCCATGAGCAGACCTTTTATTCGAGAGCCGGGCCTGGTGGCACGCTGGGTTGCGGGGGATTTGCGGAAGGCGACGTGCCTTTCGGATAACCTGTGCCGTGGACCTCTCATGGCAGGCGGGGGAATTTATTGTGTGGTAGAGAAGCAACCGGAGCAGAAAAAATAGAAACCTCTCCGGCGCCAAAGAGAAAGAAAATCGAACACGATATCATTGACAGCGCCAGGGCTTTTGGGTCAATACCTTCGAGTAGAACGGGTATCGCAGCGATCACCGCAGCGTCTGAATGCACACCGGACAATCAGGAGACACACGCCATGAGCAGCGACTTGGACAAGGTGCTGATCAAAATAGGTGAAGCATATCGGGAAGACATGTTGGACGGATCGAGGCACTACCTCGAGGTGGACATCGGGAACCGAGCGGAAGCGATGGGGTACCCGGACATAAAGGCGAAATATCGCCAGGTAAACGCCCTGGTGCCGTTGAAGCAGCCGGTCGTGGGAATGAAGGTCCGGATCGACGGCCGCACGTTCGTGAATTATGCCCAATTCGAATCAGGCATCGTCGTCCCGGGCTATGTCGCCCGGGAAGCCGGGCTGCCGTATCGGACATTCGTGCCGAACGACAGCATGATCCTTGATTTTACATGACAGCTTTTAAGTCATCCCGCAGTCACTTGATCCAGCGCTTGCCGGATCACCGTGGCCGCCTCGTTCCTCAGAAAGGGTTTCATGAGGAGCGCCCGGATCCCGATCGCCTGCACTCTTTCCTTGCTGAGCAGCTCGTTGAAGCCGGTGCAAATGATGACGGGGAGGCCCGGCCGGAGGCTCATCATTTCTAACGCCATCCGGTCCCCGGTCATGAGCGGCATGGTCATGTCCGTGATGACCAGATCAAACCTGGACGGATCGGAACGAAACAACTTGAGTGCGGCGATGGCGGTGCCGCACGTTGTCACCTCATAGCCCAGGCTGCCCAGCATTTGTTTTCCCAAGAGCTCGATCGACGGCTCATCGTCCACGAACAGGATGCGCTCGCGGCCGCCGACCACCGCCTCTTCGGGGGCCGCTTCAGCCACCGCCGCGGCGGCCTGGACCATCGGGAAGTAAACATCGAACGTCGCCCCTTCGCCGAGGCGGCTGAAGACCTGTATCGCGCCCCGGTGGCTTTTGACGATCCCGTGCACCACCGCGAGCCCCAGCCCCGTGCCCTTGCCTTTTTCCTTGGTGGAAAAGTAAGGGTCGAAGATACGATGGATGATGGCCGGATCGATGCCGGGGCCGCTGTCCCGGACGCGCAACCTCACGCAGG
>JBFYWS010000576.1:0-2853 GCA_041310935.1 Desulfobacteraceae bacterium
TCTGACGGCGTGGGACGGGATCGGCGCCGCAGTGTGGCTCATCGGTTTTGTGTTCGAGAGCGTCGCCGATTGGCAGCTGCATCGTTTCAAGGCCGATCCGCGCAGCAAAGGGCAGGTGATGGACCGCGGGCTCTGGAGATACTCGCGCCACCCGAACTATGTCGGTGAGTGCCTCATCTGGTGGGGGATGTTTTTTATCGCGTTGAGCGTTCCCGGGGGGTGGTGGACCTTGGTCAGCCCGGTCATTATCACGCTCGTGCTGCTCAAGATGACCGGAGTGGCCCTGACCGAACGTACCATCGTAGAGCACCGCCCCGGTTACCGCGACTACCAGCGCCGCACCAGCACCTTCATCCCCTGGTGGCCGAAGAAGGCGGGCCAATGAAGCGGCTGCGCTCATCCTTCTCAATTCTTCTCTGGCAGGTATTCCCAATATCGTCGCGGCAGGTGGCGCAGATGCAGTTTCGGGTTGCGGCGTTCGGCGATGTTGACGGCGGCAAAATAGGTTTTCCACTTTTTCCTGAATATTCATACGGGACAAGACCGCCGGCGGGTATCAGACAGGGCTATGAAACCACTTCTATAGGCGGTTCACACCCTTCCGATAAATGTCAGCCTGTTTGAGAATGCTCTTTTTTTCGGCGGCGGCCATGCGTTCCCAGGTGCGGTACATCATGCCGATGCGCGGGTTGGAGGCGAGCTTCTCGCGGTGCCGGGCATAGAAGCCCCAGTAGAGCGAATTGAAGGGGCAGGCGCCTTCGCCGTGCCTCTTCTTCGGATCGTAAGCGCAGGCGCCGCAGTAATCGCTCATCTTACGGATGTAGTTGGCGGAGGAGACATAGGGCTTGGTGGCGACCACGCCGCCGTCGGCGAACTGGCTCATCGCCCGCGTGTTGGGCATTTCCACCCATTGGACAGCATCAATGTAGATGCCGAGATACCAGGCATCGACCGCGTCCGGGTGGACGCCGGCGAGGAGAGCGAAGTTGCCCGTGAGCATGAGCCGCTGGATGTGGTGGGCGTAGGCATACCTCAGCGACTGGCCGATCGTCGCGGCCATGCACCGCATGCGGGTCTCACCCGTCCAGTAATAGTCCGGCAACGGCAGGTCGTGGCCGAAGAAGTTCATTCCCTCAAAATTCGGCATTAGCGCCCAATAAACACCCCGCATGTATTCCCGCCAGCCCAGGATCTGCCGCACGAAACCTTCGACCTGGTGGATCGCCACCCGCTTCGGATTCTGCTGCCAGGCGTTTACCGCCGCCGCAACGATCTCCATCGGCCGGAGGATCTTGGTGTTGAGCGCAAACGACAATCGGCTGTGAAAGAGCGACCAGCTTTTCAGCGTCATGGCGTCCTGGTAGGTACCGAAGTGCGGCAGGCCGTCGGCGATGAAGGTGTCGAGCAACTCGAGCGCCTGCGGCCGGTCGATGGGCCATATCAGGTGTCGGGGCTCGATCTCGCCGATGGTCTTGACCTTGGATCTGCGGATCATGTCGACGATCCCGCTCACGTCGTTCATGAAAGTGAGCGGCGGCGGGATCGGAACACGGCCGTCGTAGGGCACGCGGTTTTCGGTGTCGAAATTCCACTCCCCGCCGGCCGGCTTCTGCCCGTCCATCAGGATATCATAGCGCCGGCGCATCTTGCGGTAAAAGGACTCCATCAAATAGCGCTTCTTCCCGGCGAACATCTCCCCGAGTTCGTGGCGTTCGGTCAGGAAGTGCTCGGTGTCGGCGGCGCCGGCGGGCACCGGCAGGGACGCGGCCATCTCCTTCAGCTGCACATCCAGCCGGTATTCGTCCGGCAGAAGGTACTCGAAACGCCCGAAACCCCGGGAGTGAACGAGATGGTTGATGTTCGCGGGAATGCCCTGGCGGTTTTGCGGGTCGTCAAGCCGCAGGTAGATCACCCGATGGCCTTGGCGCTGGAGGTGGTCCGAGAAGGTGCGCATGGCGGCGAAGAAGGCCGCCACCTTTTGAATGTGGTGCGCGACGTAGTCGGTCTCCTGCCGGACTTCCATGATGACGAACGTCACGCGCTCGTCCGGTTGCGCGAACCAGGAGTGGGAGGCGTTGAGCTGGTCCCCCAGGATGAGGCGCAGGGTCTTTTCGGGTTGGGCCATAATAAAACCACTCACGCATGATTTCTCAATGGATGACCTCCGTCAAAGCTCGCCGGACCCAACGGTGACGATGCCCAGATACCCGTCCACCGTGAGCAGGTCCCCGGTCTGAACCAGGGAGGTGACATCGGGGATTCCGGTGACGCAGGGCAGGCCGTACTCCCGGGCGATGATCGCCCCATGGATCAGCATGCCGCCGCGGCGCTCCACCACGGCAACGGCCAGCGGCACTACGAAGGTCATGTTGGGGTCGACGGCATCGCACACCAGGACCTCGTCGTGGGCGAAATCTTCGAGATCCGCGTGCCGGCGCACCACCCGTGCCTTGCCCTTGGCCACGCCCGGCCCTGCCGGCTGGCCAATGAGTTGACGGGCTCGAACCCGGTCGCCCTCCGAAAGCGCCGGTTGACTGGCCGGGTGCATCCGGTTTCCGAAGTTCAACTCTTCCAGTGCCGATCTCAGTTCTTCACGGCCCTCTCCCGCGGCTGCACCCGAGTCCAGCCGCCGACGGCCCTCCGCGACGGCCGCGGCCGATTGGGACTCGATGCGGCCGAGATGGATGTTGTCGTCGTCGCGCAGCCGGTAGCTCGCCCGCGCCAGATCGAGAAGTTCGAGGGCTTCTCCGCGCCGGCTCTCCGGGGATGCATCCAAAAAGCGCCGGGAGAGCTCCTCGACGTCCGCGCGCTTGCCGGTGCCGGCCTGCGCCTGCGGCCGCGCGGCCATCTCCA
>JBFYWS010000369.1:0-7411 GCA_041310935.1 Desulfobacteraceae bacterium
TAAGCTCTTCGGATTTGTACATCGAGTTTATGGATACGGCGATCGCCCCGACCCGCACGGCCGCCAGATAACAAATGGCGAATTCGGGAATATTGGGCAAGTAGAGCGCCACACAGGCCCCTCGGCCGACGTTGTTGGCCTTAAGCCCGTTTGCCAGGCGATTCACACGCGCATTCAAGTCAGCGTATGAGATTTGAGTGCCTTCAAAAACAATGGCGGGTTTTTCCGGGAAGAATTTTGCAGCTCTTTCAACATTCTGAGAAATGTTCATCGGTCCACCACCAGACTTCTTATAAGAGATTCAACGATAACCCAATAATCATAGAAAATTATGTTATGTATTGTGGCTCTTCAGTTTCAGGTAAGCATCCGTATTGGGACTATAAAAGGCCTGTAAATCCAGCACACTCGAAGCTACATTATGATTAAAATATAGATACATAACAGGTTGCCGGCTGTCAATGGAATTTGACTGTATAAGCGCTATCCCCCCATAACCATTTCGGAAAAAGAGCCTTGACTTTTCCCCTACCACATTGTAGCCACAGTGCATCCAAAATGATATTTATTTATATGAATAAAATTCAACAAATAAGGAGGCAGCCATGAAAACAAAATTCTTTTTTCAAAGCGTGATCGTGTTTGCGGTGGCCGTAAGTCTGCTTGCAGCTCAACCGGTCATGTCGGCGGAGCCCGTCGTCATCGGTGTGCCCACCTCGCTGGGGTTCCTGGAGGGCAAGGAATCTCTCAAGGCGGTGGAAATGGCCGTCCAGGAGATTAACGCCAAGGGCGGGGTAACGGTGGCTGGAGAAAAAAGACAGCTTGTGGTGGTCTCCTCCGACATCCGGGATGCGGCACCGGGCGTGCCCGTGCCAGAAGCCTTGCTGGGCATCGAAAAAATCATCCTCGAGAAAAAACCGACCGCCATTGTGGTGGGACCTTTTCGTTCCGAGGCTCTGACCGCGGCCATGGATCTGCTTTCAAAATACAAAACCCCGATGATCGGAACCATCGCGATGTCGCCGGCCTCGGAAAAGAAGGTCAAGGAAGACCCCGAGAAATACAAGTACGTCTTTCGTAACTGCCTGAACGCCGTCTATCTGGTGAAATACCTGGCCGGGACCATGGCGGCCATAAACAAGGAGTTCGGTTTCACCAAAGTCTACGTGATGCATCAGGATGTTGCCTGGGCCAGGGCCACCGCAGATCTGGTTAAGAGCACCTATTTTGACAAGGCCGGCTGGGAGGTTCTCGATCAGGAAGCCTACCCCACAGGCGCCTCGGATTTTTCCTCCGGCTTGATGAAGGCCCGTTCCAAGGGGGCCCAGGTCATCATGCCGATTTTTGACATGCCTCAAAGCGGGGTCCTGGTCAAACAGTGGAAATCCATGAACGTGCCGGCCCTGATGGCGGGCTTCATCTCACCGCTGGCCGGCTCGGATGCCTGGAAAACCTTTGACGCCAAGATCGGCGGGGCCGTCAACTGCAATTTTGAAATGGGCAGCGCGATTGCGAGCGACCAAATGACGAAGTCCGTTGACTTCCTCAAGAATTACAAGAAGGCCTACGGCAAGGAGATCCAGGCCGGTCATGGGCCGGCGCCCTCCTACGAATCCGTATACATCCTGGCCGAAGCCATCGACCGTGCCGGCAGCATTGATCCGGATGCGCTCGTTGCGCAACTCAAGAAGACCGACCGCATCGGTGTCACGGGGCGCGTCAAGTTTGACGATGGGCAGCAGGCCGTATACGGCTTTGACCCCACGGAGACAGCCGTGGGTGTGGTTTTTCAGTGGACGGAAGATGGAAAACGCAAAATCGTCTTTCCGGACGCTCTGGCCGAAGCCAAGATCAAGCTTCCCAAGGGGTTGAAGTCGGCTAAATAGTGTCATCCATAAACGGCATCTTTCGGCTCATGCCGGTGTTCTCGCTCTTCGCAATCCTCGGCGTAGACTGACTACGCCTGCAACTGCGAAATCGCTGCGGCCTTGGCCTGAACCGGAATCCACCATTTCTGGATGGACACTAAATATGGAGCATTGATCGATGTTTTTGGGGACCATGATCTACGCGCTGATCAACAGCGCGATCCTGGCCTTGATGGCCATTGGATTCAACCTGACGTTCGGCATCAGCGGAGTGGCCAACTTCGCCTACGGTGCCGTGTACATCCTTGCGGCCTACGCCAGCTGGCTGCTCCTGAACCTGACGGGCATATCGTTCTTGTTGGCGGCCCCCATTGCAATCCTGTTGAGCATGGCGTTCGGGGCGGGGATGTACCGGTTCGTGCTCCTCAGGGTGCGCGGACAGGCCCTGTCCGAGGTGATCGCGACCTTCGGGATCGGACTGGCGGTCCTGGAGCTGTTCAACTACCTGGGGCTCGTGGGCTTTGAGTACACCCTGCCGGTTCTGATCGACGAGAGTTTCATGATCGCCGACACCATGGTCGACATGCAGCGCATTCTGATCGTGCTGATGGCCGGCCTGCTCATCGCGGGGCTGTGGGCTTTCACGCACTACACCCGCCTCGGCCTGGCGTTTCGCGGGATTGCGCAGGACGAGCGCACGGCCCTCACCCTGGGAATGGATTCGGACCGGATCGCCATGCTCGCGGTCTCCTTCGGCTGCGGCCTGGCGGCTTTCGCCGCCTGCATCGTCATCCCCCTCGGCAGCATATCGCCGAGCGAAGGCTACGAGGTCCTGATCAAGGCCCTTGCCGTCTGCATCATCGGCGGGCTTGGCAGCACCGGCGGGGTCATTTTGGCCAGTTTCCTCATCGGGTTTGCCGAACGCCTGACCGACGCCTACATCAGCTCGCACTGGACCATGATCGTGAGCCTTGCCGCAATTCTCATCGTGTTGGTGATAAAACCTTCCGGCTTTTTCGGGCGGCAGAAGGAGCTGGAAGAAAGAATATGAGCCGATTGAACCTGCGCCGAGAACGAATCGACCGGGGCATCAAGGCCCGGGCGGGCGACGTTTTTGCGCTGTGCTCCTGGCGCGAGATGCTCTATCTGCTGGCGCCCCGGCTGATACCCGTGGTGGGGTTTCTCGGCCTGCCTCTTGTCCTGGACGACTACTGGCAGAGGGTGCTCCTTTCGGTGGCCGTGTTCGCGCTGCTGGCCATCAGCTGGGACATTCTCTCCCAGTCCGGAATGATCTCCCTGGGCCAGTCGCTGTTCTTCGGCCTGGGGGCCTACTGCTCGGGGATACTCAACCATTACTTCGGCTGGCACCCTTTGATAGCGCTGCCCGCAGCGGCTCTCCTCGGCGGGCTGGTGAGCACGCTGTTTCTGCTCCCGGTCCTGCGGCTGCGGGGGGTCTACTTCTCCATGGTCACGCTGATCATTCCCCTGATGCTCGTGCGCATCGTCGAAGCGACGAAGATCTTCGGCGGAACGGAAGGCCTGAGCGGGATCGCGCCCCTGCCGTCCAAGTGGGTCGAGATGTACCTGATCGTGGCCGTGCTCCTGGGAGTGCTTTTCGGTTTCCGGCGCATGCTCAACTCCGATTACGGCCTGGTGCTGAAGGGCATCAAGGACAACGACCGCTCGGTGATCAACGCCGGTATCAACATTTACTGGTTCAAGACCCAGGCGCTCTTCATCGCCAGCAGCATCGGGGCTCTGGCCGGCGCCTTCATGACCCATGTGTACATGTTCGTGGGCATGCCGGTCTTTGCGTTGGATTACTCCATCCTGCCGATCGCAGCAGCGGTGGTGGGGGGACCGGGGACATTGGCCGGCGCGACCCTGGGTGCGGTGATTCTGGTACCGCTGTCCGAGATCCTGCGCGGTATCGGCGGCCTGCGCATCGTGTTTTACGGCATTTTTCTGGCCGTGTTCATCGTGGGGCTCCCGGAGGGCCTCTTCCATTACGTTGAGCGCAAATACCACCAGTTCGAACGCTGGGTGGAGGTAGAGTGATGGGGGCTGCTCCGATTCTGGAAGTCCGTGGGCTCTACAAGAATTTCGGTGGGATCCAGGCCATTTCGGACCTTAGCTTCGAGCTGGCCGAAGGCGAGTTGCTGGGACTGATCGGGCCGAATGGTTCCGGCAAGACCACCGCGGTAAACCTCATCACCGGATTCGTCAAGCCCACCAAGGGCGACGTTTTCTACCGGGGCCGCCGCATCACCGGGGTTGCGCCGTATGCCATCGTGGGCATGGGCATCGCCCGCACCTTTCAGATGGTCAAACCTTTTTATCGGCTCCCGGCCTACAAGAACATGATCATTCCCCTGTACTCACCACGGGTCAAAAAGATGGCGGGCGGCCGCTACGGCGACCGGGATGCCGTGGCCCTCGATCTGCTCGAAGAGGTGGGGTTCGAACGGGACGCCCAGGTGGCCTACAAAACCGCCAGCGCTCTGCCCCAGGGGTATCTGAAACGCCTCGAGCTTGCCAAAGCGATCTCCCTGCAGCCTGACGTGATCATCCTCGATGAACTCTTCTCGGGCCTGAGTCTGGCCGAAGTGGCAAGCATCGTGCCGATCATTGAGAAGCTCGGCATGGAGGGCAAGACCATCATCATGATCGAGCACCGCCTGAAGGAGCTGTTCCGGATCGCCGACCGGGTCGTCGTTCTCAACTACGGCCAGAAAATCGCCGACGGCAAGCCCGAGCAGGTCATGGAAAGTGACGCGGTCAAAAAAGCCTATCTGGGCGTGGACGCATGAGACGAGGATTGCGAGACCATGGGCTCTAACCACGCCACTGCCGCTGCAGCCGCGAGGCCGGCCATTCTCGAGGTGCGGGAGCTGATGGTGTTTTTCGAAAACGCCATCGCCGTCAACGGTCTCAGCCTTGACGTGCACCCGGGGGAGATCGTGGGGGTGATCGGCTCGAACAGCGCCGGCAAGACCACCCTGATGAACGCGCTTTCGGGCCTCCTCATCGATATGCGCACCAAGGAAAAACGGCGCGGCGGCGAACGCATTACACTCTACGGCAAAATTCTTTTCAACGGCGAAGACATCACTGAAACAACGCCCAGCGAACGGGTGAAGAAAGGGATCGTGCTCGCCCGTGAACGCCACCCGGTCTTTCCGGAAAGCAGTGTGCTCGAGAATTTGAGGATCGCAGGCTATCTGAGGACCCGCGCGGAGGTGAAGGAGACCATCGAATCCGTCTTCGAACTGTTTCCGCATCTGAGAAAACTGAAGACCCGCAAAGCCGGTTTCATGAGCGGCGGCGAGCAGCAGATGCTTTCCATCGGCATGACGCTGGTCGTCAGGCCCAGGCTCCTGTTGCTGGACGAGCCGCTGCTGGGCCTGAGCCCGCTGATGCAACAGGCGGTGATGGACGCGGTGGTCAGCTTGAAGCAGCGTTACAACCTCACGGTGGTGATGAGTGAACAGTTCGCGCGTCCAGTTCTGCCGGTGATCGACCGGGGATATGTGGTCGAAAACGGCATGCTCGCTCTTTCCGGCACGGGCCCCGAGCTGATGCAAAACCCGGAGATCAAGTCCGCCTACTTCGGGCTGTAGCGCTTTGGGTAATGACGCGCGGAAAAAATTTCTGTGAGACGAGAAGCCAATCGCCATGACCGATTTTAACACCCAGTCCATCTATTCCGTGTTTGCGGATACGGCTGAGCGGCGCGGGGACCACACGGCGGTAATCTACCTGGGCCAACGGTTTTCCTACAGCCGGGTGAGGGGACTGGCGGAGGCCTTTGCCTCCTCCCTCGCAGGCCTCGGTGTGACCGCCGGCCAGAAAGTGATGCTTTATATCCCGAACAGCATCAACTGGGTGGTGGCCTGGCTCGGCATCCAGCGTATCGGGGCCGTGGCCGTTCCGATCACCCCCATCTACACCCCGCACGACATCATCTACATCGCCAACGACAGCGGATGCGAAACTATTGTTTGCGCCGACACCAATTTCGGGTACGTGACCAGCGCTCTGCCGCAAACCGGCCTAAAACGGATTATTCACTGCAACATGGTCGACCTGCTGCCGGCCTGGAAGCGGGCGTTCGGATACCTCTTCGATGTGGTTCCGCGCGGTAAAACGGCCGCCCATGGCAATACCCGCGCGTTTCGCAAACTGGTATCGGGCATCGACACATCCCATCTGCCGGCGGAACCTTCGCGGGGCGGCCGGGAGATCGCCGAGATCCTCTATACGGGAGGAACGACCAAGTTTCCCAAGGGGGTGCCCATTTCGCATGCCCTTTTCCTGGTTTCCGCCGACGAGCAGATCCGCATGAGCCAGCCGCTGTTTGCGCCGGAGGACAACATCGTCATGGGCAATGCGCCGCTCTTCCATATCCTCGGCCAGACCTGCAGCCTGGCGGCACTGCTCGTGGGAGGCTCCCTGATCCTTCAGCCCCGCATCAACCTGGACGCCGCCTTCGACGCCATTCAGAATTTCCGGGCCAGGACCATGATCGGTGTCCCGACGCTCTACCGCATGATGCTCGAGCACTCGCGCCTGGACCAGTACGATCTGAGTTCCATCTCGTATTGCTTCAGCGGCGGCGACGTGCTGCCGCCGGAGGTGAACCGCCGCTGGCTTGAAAAATTCGGACACCCCATCCGCCAGGGCTACGGGGCCACCGAAACCTGCGGGGGGGTGGCCATGTGCCCGGTGGATCAGGAAAACCCGCCGAAGAGCGTCGGCAAGGTGGTCCCCAGCAAGAAGGCCAGGCTGATTGACCCCATCGCGCTCAGGGAGGTGGCGATCGGAGAGCCGGGTGAGCTTCTGGTGAGCTCAGCCCATATGGTGACGGCCTATCTCAACAAGGCGGAAGAAACCCAGGCCGCCTTCGTTCACATCGACGGCCAGACCTGGTACCGCACGGCAGACATCATGTCGATGGATGCCGACGGGAATCTCTTTTTCGTGGATCGCACCGTGGACACTATCAAGCACAAGGGCTACCGCATTTCCGCTTCGGAAGTCGAATCCGTTCTCCAGGAGCACCCGGCGGTCATGGCCACCTGCGTGGTGGGTGTTCCGGACGTGAAAGTCGGTGAGCGGATCAAGGCGTACGTGGTGCTGAAAGCGGACATAAAGGGGATCACGGGCTATGAACTTATCAAATGGTGCCGCACCACCCTGGCCCCTTACAAGGTACCGCAGCACATCGAGTTCCGGGACATGCTGCCCAAGTCCAAGGTGGGAAAACTCCTGCGGCGCGAGATCCGCGATGAAGACAAGCGCCGGAAAGAAGCGTAACCGGGTGTTGAAAAAAAAGCACCCTCAGGCGCCCGTGATCTTGGCCAGGATGGCCCGGGCGGGAATGAGGCCGGTCGCCGCAGCCGAGACGATGTTGCCGGCAACGCCCGGGCCGTCGCCCGCTACGTACATCCCCTTGATGCTGGTTTCCAATTCGTTGGTGGTTTCGATCTGGGTGGCGAAGAACTTGATCTCCGGGGCGTAGAGCAGGGTCTCGTCGTTGGAAA
>JBFYWS010000385.1:0-6017 GCA_041310935.1 Desulfobacteraceae bacterium
CTCTCCCGCAAGCAGGCCGAGACGTCCTTGGAGGAGCGCCTGCAATTCGAAATGCTGCTCGCCGATATCTCGGCGCGCTTCGTCAACCTTCCGTCAGATTCGGTAGACGGCGCGATTGAAGACGCCCAGCGTCGCGTCTGCGAATGCCTCGGGCTGGATCTGTGTGCGCTCTGGCAGTGGTCGGTCGATGCCCCGGGGTTGCTCACGCTGACCCACATCTACCGATCCCAGGAAGGCCCTCCGCTTCCTGAGCCGATGGATGCACAAGAGTTTTTTCCCTGGTTTCGGCAGCAGCTGGAGGCGGGCAAAACCATTGCTGTTGCATCCATGGTGGAACTATCGGCAGCGGCAGCCCGCGACGTGGAAAATTTTCGCTATTTCGGCATCAAGAGCTGTTTGGCTTTCCCGCTGTCGCTGGGGAATGGGCCTCCGATTGGCGTACTGGGCTTCAATACCATGCAGGCGGAACGCACGTGGCCGGAAACGATCGTGAAGCGGCTCCAACTGGTCACACAAATATTCACCCATGCGCTTGCCCGGGAGCGCGCGGAGCGCAAACTTGTGAAAAGCGAGCGACGGCTGCGCTTGATCGCGAATGCCTTGCCGGTGCTCATCGCCTATGTCGATGCCGATCTGCGCTACCGATTCAACAATGACGCATATCGGGTGTGGTTCGGAGTCAGCCCGGAAGAGGCCTTGGGACGTACCATTCGGGAGGTGGCCGGGGAGGGGTTCTTCCAAAGCGTTAGATCCTCCGTCGAGCGGGCGTTGTCGGGTGAACACGTTCGATGCGCTCTGGATGTTGAAATGGCTGGAAGGCAGCCTTTGTCCGTGGAAGCCATATACGTACCGGACGTGGATGAACGGGCTGATGTGCGTGGTCTTTATGTTATGGTGATTGACGTTACGGAGCGAAATCTCGCCCAGCAGGAGTCTAAGCGCTTGCGGGATGAGTTGGTGCATGCCGGGCGCATCTCCACCATGGGAGAATTGGCCGGAGCGCTCGCCCATGAAATCAACCAACCCCTGAGCGCGATCATGAGCAACGCCCAGGCGGCCAAAAGATACTTGGCCACCCCGGCGCCAGATTTGGAAGAGGTGAAGGAGATCCTGAACGATATCGTGAAGGACGATGCTCGGGCCGGTGACGTCATTCATCATCTGCGGGCGCTTTTGAAAAAAACAAAGACAGAGTTGGAGCCACTTGACCTCAATTTTAGTTTTCGAGAGGTAATGGGGTTTCTGCGCAGCGATGCGGTGATCCGCGATGTCAAGGTTTTTTCCGAACTCGACCCCATGCTACCTTTGGTACGGGGGGACCGGATTCAGCTGCAGCAGGTTGCTTTGAACTTGATATTGAACGCTTTCGAGGCCATGAATGAACAACCGAATGCAGATCGGCAGGTTTTGATTAGGACCGGCCTGAAAGACGCTCGGGTAGTGGCAGCCATAACGGACAAGGGAACTGGCATTCCGATTGGAGACGCTGAAAATATCTTCAAACCGTTTTACACCTCCAAACCACAGGGCTTGGGCATGGGGTTGTCCATTTGTCGCTCGATCATCAACCGTCATCATGGACGCCTATGGGCTGAAAACAACCCTGACCGCGGGGCGACGTTTTATTTCAGTCTGCCCGTGTCGGCGGAAGATCCAATCGTGAGGCGGGCATGACAGAACCCCTTCCCACGGTCTTCGTGGTGGATGACGACGCTTCTGTTCGCAAGAGCCTGGCCCGCCTGCTGAAGTCGGCAGGCTATCGACCGGAAAGCTTCGCTTCGGCAGAAGATTTTATCGATCGCTGGGAGAGGGACCCGGTTCCGGGTTGTGTGCTGCTCGATATCCAGATGCCGGGCTTGGATGGAATTCAGCTCCAACAGAAGCTGCAAACCACCCCGCACACAATTCCCATCATCTTCCTCACCGGCCATGGCGATATTCCATTGAGCGTAACCGCCATGAAAGCAGGAGCGGTCGACTTCTTTTCCAAGCCCTTCAACGATGAAAACTTGCTCAAAGCGGTCCGTGAGGCCATCCAACGGGATCGCCAAGGGCGCACCGAAGGCGCTGAGCGTGCGATCGTGGCACAACGATTCGAAACATTGACCCCGCGTGAACGCGAAGTGATGGCGTTGGTTGTTCAAGGGTTGCTGAACAAGCAGATCGCTTTTGCTCTTGGGGCAAGCGAGAAGACCATTAAGATCCATCGCGGACGGGTGATGGAAAAAATGAAGGTGCCATCGGTCGCTGATCTCGTGCGTGCCGCGGGGAAGATCGGCATGCCTCCGGGCGTCCCCCTGCCGCCCAACCAGTAGCCCCTCTGGGTCGTGCGTTTCACCCGTTTCGGTTCGGCATAGGACCAAGGTCTTATTTCAACACCTCCACCGCCTCTGATAGAGCCATGATCAACGTGTTCCTCATGCGATGGTGCAACCGATTGTCGGACATCTCTCCACTCATACACGTCGTCGACGATGACCCCTCAGTAACTCGGGCGCTGAAGCGTTTGCTACATTCCTGGGGTATGCAGGTTTGTACGTTCGCGTCCGGCGAGGAGTTTCTTTCCGCAATGGCGGGATCTCATATCCCAGACTGTTCCGTGATTGATTTGCATATGCCCGGCATGAACGGATTGGAGGTACAGGCGCGCATGGCCCGGGCGAAATTGGATGTCCCGCTGATTTTTATGACCGCACACGATGAAGCCGGGGTCGAAGAACAGGCCTTGCAGGGCGGAGCTGTCGGCTTTCTGCGAAAACCTTTTTCGGATGAAGCCTTGGTGGAATTAATCCGGAACGGCCTGCAGCATCAACGGGCAACCTGCCACCCGCGAGGCCGTGCCCGGAGAGTGAGGAGAAACTGCGAGAATTCACGTAATGACGACGATTGACGGGATCGGCATCATTCTCTCCTCGCATCTCGAAAACGGCTGCGACCTGATCCTGCTGAGCGGGGGGATGAGTGTCGACCCGGACGACGTCACCCGCCAGGCGATCCGGCATGGCCGGCTTCGGCCACGGCGGCCTGTGCCAGGACTGTTCGGAGTGCCGATTCCCAAGTTGTGCGTTTGGAGAAGGTTCTTGGAAAAGAATTCCTGCCCATGCAGGAACAGGAGGATTGCCCGTGGAGACGACTCGCAGGAGAATGTTTCACACCATTGCGCTCGCCGCGGCGCTCACCGTGGCCGGTTGTGCCGGTCCCCCCAAGAACCCGACCTTTCAGCAAATGAACGCGCTGGCCGCCGCCGGGTTCGACCTGAAGATGGCGGACACGCCGGCCAAACTGGAGCGCATTCAAAAACTGCCCCAGCTCCGGCTCGCCCAGGTCGAATATAAGGGGCGCCAGGTCTACGTCTATACGGACGCCCAGGGCTGCCAGTGTTTGTATGCAGGCGAGGAGAAAGCCTATCGGCGCCTGCTCGATCAGCCGCGGCAGCAAAAGATCGACCAACGCTCCGGGTGGGCTCAGGACCAAAGCAACCAGAGCACCTACTATTATAGAGGGGAACCGATGAACAGCGGGGATGTAATACTCATCACCGGCTCGGATCTTGATCTTGATGACCTGAGGGGGGGGACTGACGCACCGTGATTAATAGGGTGCTGAAAAACGGCGTCTATCAGGGTGTTTAAAAACAAGCATCAGGCCGTCAGCCAAGGCGGATATAAGCTTGAGGCAAGAGTTGAGGCTTGAAGCTAAAAAAATCAGGCACCATCAGCCAGGCTTCCAGCTTCCAGCCGATTCCATGTGAGCATTTACAAAAGCCGCACAGAGCCGGATCACGGCCTCAGGCGCGGTTTTTCAACACCCTGTTAAGGCCGGCTTCCGGGTTTGCGTGGGTTCTTGTCAGTCAATCCCCTCCGCCCACCCTTCACGCTAGCTCACCCACCCGCTCTTCCACGGCCGCAAGGATCGCGCCGCTGCGCATCAGTTCCCGCATGGCGTCGATGTCGGCGGCAAGGAAGCGGTCGGTGTCGAGGTGGGGGATGGCGCGGCGGATGGCTTGGTAGGCTGCAAGGGTGCCCTCGCCGGGTTTCAGGTTGGTGAAGAGGTCCAGGGCCTGTGCCGCGCAGAGCAGTTCGATCCCGATCACGTTTTCGGTGTTGGCCACGATCTCGCGACCCTTGCGCGCGGCGATCGTCCCCATCGAGACGTGGTCCTCCTTGTTGGCCGAAGTGGGGATGGAGTCGACGCTGGCCGGGTGGGCCAGCACCTTGTTCTCCGAGACCAGCGCTGCCGCCGTGTACTGGGCGATCATGAAGCCCGAGTTGAGCCCGCCGTCGCTCACGAGAAAGGCGGGCAGCCCGCTCAGCATCGGGTTGACCAGGCGCTCGATGCGCCGCTCGGAGATGTTGGCGAGCTCCGCCACGGCGATGCCCAGAAAATCCATGGCCAGCGCCACCGGCTGGCCGTGGAAGTTTCCGCCCAGCAGGAACTCTTCGGACTCCGCGAAGATCAGCGGGTTGCCGGTGGAGGCGTTCAGCTCGGTCTCGACGACTCGGCGGCAATAGGCGATGGCGTCCTTGGTGGCCCCGTGCACCTGGGGCGAGCAGCGCAGCGTGTAAGCGTCCTGGACGCGGGAGCAGTCGCTGTGGGAAGAGATGATCTCGCTTGCGCGCGTAATGCGCTCCATATTGGCGGCGGCCGCGATCTGCCCGGGGTGCGGCCGCACCTGGTGGATCTTCGGGTTGAACTCGGTGCGGCTGCCCATCAGGACCTCGAGGGTCATGGAGGCCGCGATGTCCGTCAGCCGGGAAAGCTGCCGGGCGTCGTGGATGGAAAGGGCGCCGATGGCCGTCATGACCTGGGTGCCGTTGACCAGTGCCAGCCCCTCGGCCGACTCGAGCCGAATCGGCGCAAGGCCGCTTAACTTCAACGCCTCTGCCCCGCTCATTTTTCGACCATTGTAAAAGGCCGCCCCCTTCCCCAGGAGCACCAGCGCCAGGTGGGCCAGGGGGGCCAGGTCCCCGCTTGCGCCCACGGAGCCTTTCTCCGGGATGACCGGAACGACGCCGCGGTTCAGGAGTTCAAGCAGCTGGTGGGCGGTTTCCAGGCGGATGCCGGAATGCCCACGGGCGAAATCCTTGACCCGCAGCGTCATGACGGCCCGTACTGTCTCCGCATCCAGGGGGCGGCCCACGCCGGCGGCGTGGCTCATGAGGATGTTCTCCTGCAGGCGCCGGGTGTCTTTTCCGGAGATGGCAACATCGCTCAGGGCCCCGAAGCCGGTGGTGACCCCGTAGATCCGCCGCTCCTCCCGCACCCACCGGTCCACGAGCGCCCGGCCAGCAGCAATGCGCGCTGCGGCCGCGGTGCTCAACCGTGCTTCCGCCCCTTGCCGCGCCACCGCGACAAGCGCCTCGATCGTCATGCCTTCCATGTCCAGAAATACGGCTTGCATCGGTTATGTTCTCCGAGGGTAGCTGCTCAGGTGTTTAGGCTGAGGGGTGATTGTGATTGCACATGTCGCTTCCTTCACTCTTCAGACCTTCGGTCTATCTACCTGAGTAGCGGTGCCGTGTCATGCCCACCGGGTTCCGGGCACTTGCATGCGGATGCAGCGATCAGGGCACGGACACGCTTTCGAAAGTTAGAATCGAATCTTAGACTGCTCCCGCAAGGAAGTAAAGAGGCTCGGAAGACGGCCGATGCTTCTGGTGAGCGGTTCAGCCCGAACATTTCAGAAAAATTTTCCAGAATCGGCATGCTGGTAAAAGAAACCGAAATGAATTTTTTAAAAAATTGTTAAAAAAGAATTGCAACTCTGCATACAGAGAGGTATAGTGTAATAGATACATCCAGCAGGCAGGCGATTCTATGATTCACTTGAGGAATAACGCCGCCTAATTCATCAAGGGGAGGACATGATGGCACCAGCAAAAAAGGCCGCAAAAAAAACGGTAGCGAAAAAGACCACGAAAAAGGCCGCCAGCAAAGCTAAGCCGGCCGCCAAGAAAGCAGCCGCAAAGAAGCCCGCGGCCAAGAAACCTGCTGCAAAAAAGCCGGTTGCAAAAAAA
>JBFYWS010000386.1:0-3300 GCA_041310935.1 Desulfobacteraceae bacterium
CTCGCGCCACTTGTAGTCGATCAATTCGAGCAGCACCCCGTTCATTTTCTTCGGATGAACAAAGGCGAACTCGCAATCCCGGAACGGCCTGGCCCCGCCGATAAAGGGATAGCCTTTACCCTGGAGTTCGTCCATGGCCGTGCGGGTGTTGTCGACGTTGAAGCTGATCAGCATGACACCTTCGCCCCGCTTCTCGATGAATTTGGCGACATCACCGTCGGCCGTGGTCGACTCCATGAGCTCGAATCCGACCTCGCCCACCCAGTAGCGGGCGACCTTGATCTTTTCCGGTTCATCGACATACTCGTCGTCGGGTTTGGATTTGCCGAGAACCGGCTCCCACATTTTCCGGGCCTCCGCGAGGTTTTTGACGGCAATGCAAATGTGGTCGACCTTGTTGACTTTCATAACGGCCTCCTTTGAGAACTTCGGCGCCTGCGCCTAAAATGTCACTTTCTCAACAGGCACGGTGATGGCCCGGTCCGGGCAGATGCAGCCGCACTCGTTGCAGTCTTCGCAGAGGAACTCGGTGACCACCGGCCGGCCGTCCTGCACCCGGACGGCTTGGTCCGGGCAGATCTCGACACAGAGGGGCTGAACGTTGCCCCCGCACATCGTGCATTTCGTGTAGTCAATCTGAGCCGCCATAGCTATTCTCCTGGGAATGGGGTTGTCGTCTGAATGCGATCGTCCAACACGCGACACCGCCCGCGCCGGTCATGCCGCCTTGTAGAGGCGCATGACGGTTTCCCCCTGGCCGCGCGCGATGGCCTTCTGAAGCTCGATCTTGAGCGGAATGTTGAAGAAGACGCTCACGTCCTCGAGAATGGTCTGGAACATCCGCTCCCGGCACAGCGCCACCTCTTCCATGGGTACGCCGTATTCCTTGGCCCAGCTGGGCCAGGGGTCCCGCGTGCAGCGGATCAGCACCTCGCCGGGCACAGCCCCTTTCTCGGCCGCCGCGAGCCCGCCCTCCACACCCCAGATGTCCGCGAGCGAGCGGCCCAGGTTCATCAGGAAAGCCTCCTCGCCCTTCAGCCAGTTCTGGCGCGGCAGAAGGCTTTTGCCGATTTCCTTGCCGAAGATTTCCGCGGCCCTCAGGCCGACATCCAGCGGTTTGGCGCCCGGGCCGGCGAATTCCAGGGCCACCTGCCGCCAGCGGTAATAGGTCTTGCCGATTTCATCCTGAGCGCCGTGCAGCGCTCTCCACAGCCGGGTGATCTCTTTTTCAGCATCTACAGGCATGGTCAACCTCCTTAGTATCCATCCACAAACGGCGTCTTTCGGCCCAGGCCGGCGTTCTCGCTCTTCGTAACCCTCGGCGTAGCGCTGCACCGCCTGCGGTTTCGAAATCGCTGCGGCCTTGGCCTGAGCCGCAATCCACCATTGCTGGATGGACACGCTTATAATTTAGACGCGCATACCGATGCGGTAACCGTCATGGACGGCGCTGGAAAGGTTCCGGGGAACCAGCGCATCACCGATCACAAAAAGTTCGATCCCTTCGGACTGGACGGTCTGTTTCAGGCTCGAGTTGGCCTCGCGCTCGGAAACGATCACCGTGTCGCACGTCACCGGCCAGCGATAGCCGTCATAGGTCTTCACGATGATGCCGGTTTCGTTCACCTCCTCGATGGCGCAGTCGCTGTAAGCATTGATCCCGGCCTGACGCATGTAGATCAAATAGCGCCACTTGAAGGAGGGGTTGACGTCGAAGCCGGCCGACTTCTCCTTGCCTACCAGGGTCACTTTCTTGCCCTGCTTGGCCAGGTGGAGCGCACAGCCGATGCCGGGCTTACGGTTGCCGTAGACCACCACGTTCTCTCCGACCGGCACCGTGCCGCTCATCACGTCCAGAAGATAGACCACCTTGGGGTGGTCGCCCCCCGGCGCCGTGAGCGTGGGGTAAACCGGGCCGGTGGCCAGAACCACCGTGTCGGGCAGCTCATCCTGGATGAGTTGTTCGCTCACCTCGGCACCCAGATGGAATTCGACCCCGTGCTTCGCGCACATGGCCTGCTGGAACTCGACGCAGGTCCAGAGTTCGTCGTCGCCGTACGGGGCGTTGCGGGCCTCGTTCAGAGTTCCGCCGATGGTCTTGCGCTTGTCGTACACATGGACCTCGTGCCCGCGGCGGGCCGCCATGTAGGCGCACTCCAGGCCGGCCGGGCCGGCGCCGACGATCATGATGCGCTTCTTGTCCTTAGCCGGCGCGGGGTCCATGAACTCCGGGTTCGACTCGTGGGCGCACATGGGGTTGATGTAGCAGGTCATGGGCGCATCGCGGAACAGCCGGGCGAGGCAGAGGTTGCAGGCCACACAGTGCCGGATTTCGTTCTCGCGCCCTTCGAGCACCTTCTTCGGCATCAGAGGATCGGCGATCATCGACCGGCACATTTCCCACATGTCGAGTTCGCCCGCCCCGATCTTCGTGTTGGGCAGGTCGGGTTTGAACAGCCGGTAGGCCATCTGAATCGGGATTTTCACATGCTGCTTGGCGCGCTTGGCCAGGTGGACCCAGTTGCCCATGGGGATGTCGCGGCTGATCACCGGGTAGATGGACTCCTGCCAGCCGAGGGTGCAGCTGATGTAATCGGCCCCCGCCTGCTCGGCGATCTTGTAGGTCTCCATGGACTCCGCGGGCGTGTTGCCGCGCACATCGTCCAGCAGCTCCTCGGAGCACAGGCGGATGCCCACCGGGATGTCCGGCCCGCAGGCCTGCTTGACCCCTTGAATGATCTCCACCACCATCTGCATGCGGCCGCGGATGTCTCCCCCGTATTCGTCCTGGCGGCGGTTGGTGTAGCTGGAGATGAAGTTGGAGATCAGGTAGCCGACGATCCCGGAAATCTCCATCATGTCGAAGCCGGCCGCGACACCTCGGCGGGCGGCCGCGATATGCTGCTGGATGACTTCCTTGACATCGGCGTGGGTCATCTCCTGCACGGGCTTGAAGATCCTGAGACGCTGGGGAACGGCGGACGGCCCGTGGCAATAATCAACCTCCACCGCGCCCACCCGGCCGCAGTCCATCAGCTGGAATCCCGCGACGGCGCGCTCGGCGTGAATGGCGTCGGCGATGCGCTTCAGACCCGGGATGAACTTGTCGTCCCAACACGCCGCCTGCCCGACGTAGCCCTGGCTCTGGCGGGCCTGGTCCATGTAAACGCCCTGCATGAAGCACAGGCCGCCGACGACCCCCTCGGCCCGCTCTCGCATGTAGGCCACACCGGCGTCCGTGATGAAGCCGTCGTGAGAGTTCAAGTTGTCCTCGGTGGCCGCGTACTTGATGCGGTTCGG
>JBFYWS010000005.1:0-9552 GCA_041310935.1 Desulfobacteraceae bacterium
TGTCCAGCCTCTCCGGCTGGCAGCCCTTCAGCAACAGCAGCCCCGTGGAGGGCATCGTCGAAGCGATCCGCAGCTTTTATTCCGAAGACAAAAAAGTCAGCATTTATTATTTCGGGGACGAATTCAGCGGGACCGCCATGCAGCCGGTGATCGACGAGGTGGACCGCATCAACCGGGCGTCAGCGGCCGGCGCTCGGCGCATGCGGATCCACGCGGTAGGGTTTCCGACGGTCATCGAAAGGACGCAACAGCCGGGGAACACGGGGGAGCGCTACGCCACCCTCATGCGGATCTTGTGCCAGCGAAACGGTGGGACGTTTGTGGGGTTGAACAGCACGCGGCCCTAAAGAGCATTGGGCCGAGGGCATGGCAGGGTTTTGAAAAACCGCGCCTCGCGCCGTGATCCGGTGTTGTGCGGCTTTTGTAAATGCTCATATGCAATCGGCTTGAAGCTGGAGGCTCGAAGCTGGAAGCCTGGCTGACGGCGGCTGATTCGAGCATCACGCCTCTTGCCTCAAGCTTATATCTGCCTTGGCTGACGGCCGGATGCTCGTTTTTCAAAACCCTGCTAAAGTCCGGGGTCAAAAGCCCGGGGTGACGCCTCCATTTTTTCTTTACCCGCTGCCCCAGGCTCTTTCACCTCGATTCCCAGCAGCGTCATGTCGTCGGCGGGCTTGGCGCCGCCGCCGAATTCGCGCAGCGACAGGCGCACCGCTTCGACCATGTCCGCCAGGGGCCTTTCCCGGAGCGCTTCCAGCCGCGCGAGAAAACGGGTGCTCCCGAACAACTCCCCGGCCGCGTTCTGATATTCGGTCAGGCCGTCGGTGTAGAGCAGCACCCGGTCACCGGGAGTGAGCCGAACCGTTTCCTCGCTGAACACGAATTTCCGGTCCGCCTTCGGGCGGAGGGAGCGCAGGCCGATGACCGGCCCGCCGCGCTTCAGCCGCTGAAGGGCGCCGCTGTTGCGCAGGATGACCGGTTGGGGGTGGCCGGCATTGCTGCAGGTCAGGGTGCCGGCCGCGGTGTCGATCAGCAGGTAGACGATGGTGAAAAAGTTGGAGAAACGCTCGAACGGGTACTCCAGGTCGAGGGCCCGCAGAACCTCCGCCGGGGACCGCGGGGAGTGCCCGGAAGTGGACATGCGATCGGGGGTGCGGATGAGCGCGGAGCCGGGCTGGAGGTTTTGGCAGACCGATACCGCCACCATGGCCGCCGGCACCCCGTGGCCGCTGACATCGAGGGCATAGGCCGCAAAGCAGCTGGCATCCAAACGGATGACATTGAAGATGTCGCCCGCGATATGGGTGGAAGGCTCGAAGGCCCAGGCGATTTCGAGCTGCTCGAAGGCCGATGTGTCCTGCGGCAGCAGGCTGCTCTGGATCTCGGCGGCGGCGGCCAGATCCTCGTCGAGGCGCCGCTGCCGGTCGACCAGCTCCCGGTTCAACCGGTACAGGTTCTTTTCGGCGTCCGCATATTTGAGCACCAGAGAACGCAGGAGCTGATGGCCGGCCTCGAAGTCCCGGCGCGCTGCCCACGACTCGATCACTTGCTTGATCAGCTCCGCATTCCGGTTTCCCGGGCCCTGGAGCGCGCGGACGTGCTCGATGATGGAGGGGTCAGGCGGCATGGTCCCCAAACCTTTTGCGAATGCGTGCAGCGGTCAACCGGTAGCCATCCTCGACGAGGGCATCGATTCCCACCCGTTTCAGCCCGGCCAACCGTTCGATGACCTGCCGCATGATGTTCGGCCCCTTGATGATGCTGCCGTGCTGCGGGGCGATCATGGTAAACGGCACGGGCAGCACTTTTTTCAGCGCGTGCTGCAGGGATTTTTCCGATGGCATGAGCTTCTCGTGGAACTTCAGGATGTCCCGCACCGGGCATTTGATGTGGCGCCCGCGGCAATCGGCAAAATCGCTGCATTCCGGGCACTCCGGGCTCAGGTCCAGATACAGGCTCCACTCGGTGCCATAGCTGCCGAACAGGTCGCTCGAAAACAGGATGCCGCTCGCCTCGTCAAACGTCACGTGGCTGCCCTGGGAATGCGCATAGGGCGTCTTGATGAACTGAAGAACCCGGCCGGAGGAAAATTCGAACCGGGAGCCGATGTTTTCCAGGGCCTCGAGTTTGGACTTCACCGCGTAGTGCCGGATGAACATGTTGCTGGCCGCGGCGGATATGACCCTCAGGTCCTTGCGCCCGATGAGGTCTTCGAAGCTGGGAAGGCTGCCGCACAGGTCGGGGTCGTAGTGCTGGTAGATCAGCGCCCGAATCTGCTTGGGTGAGATCCCGGTTTGCAGGATCTTCATCATCACCGTCGGGAAGTCCGGCCGGCTGCCGCCGTCGATCACGACCGCTTCATCGCCGTCGACGATCAGGAAGGGATTGCAGTGCAGCCCGGACTGGGTGTCGTAAAACCCCACCCAGTAGACGCCCTTGGCGATCTCCACCGCACGCTCGTAGTCGATAGCCGTGATGTCGTTCATGACTCAGTCCTCGCGAATCGGACACCTCGTTGGCCGAAGAATGGGGATGCCCGGCGTGAAAGTCAACGCCGGAAACGGTGATACGCCCCCGGCTTCCCGACCCCGGGGCCGGCAGGCGCCGGCCGCACGGTCGGTTACGGAAACGCGACCGCCCAAATCAGCTTGACAACGATAAAGATTCAACGTAAACATAGAGCCTTAACCTGTCGGCCGCAAGCCCGCGTCTGTCGGGCATGACTATAACAACGCAGGAAAGGAGAGAGGAACACATGTCGAAGCTGATACCCCCCCATGGTGGAAAAGGACTGACCTGTTGCCTGTTGGAAGGCGCCGCGCTGGAAGCGGAAAAGAAAAAGGCGCAAGGACTCAAGAAGATTTCGGTTTCCCCGCGCGAAAAGGGCGACCTGATCATGATGGGCATCGGCGGCTTCAGCCCGCTGACCGGCTTCATGACCAAGGCCGACTGGAAAGGGGTCTGCGAAAAGTACTTGACGGCCGACGGCACCTTCTGGCCGATCCCGGTCACCCTGTCGGCCTCCAAAGCGGATGCCGCCGGAATCAAGGTCGGTGAAGAGATCGCCCTGTACGACGACGAGGCCAAAGAGTTCGTGGCCACCATGAAGGTTACCGAGAAATACGACATGGGCGTGGCCGAGAAACGGTTCGAGTGCGAAAAAACGTTCATGGGCGAAGGATCCAAGACGGTTGAAGATTTTTGGAAGATCGCCGAAAAGGATCACCCGGGCGTCCAGATGGTCATGCAGCAGAAGGACGTCAACCTCGCCGGCCCGGTCAAGGTGCTGAGCGAAGGCGAGTACCCCAAGAAATACGCCGGGGTCTACATGCGGCCGGTCGAGTCCCGCAAGATCTTCGAGGATCGCGGGTGGGCGCGGATTGCGGCCCTGCAGCTGCGCAACCCCATGCACCGCTCCCACGAGTACCTGTGCAAGATCGCGGTGGAGGTCATGGACGGCGTCTACATCCACTCCCTGGTCGGCAACCTGAAGCCCGGCGATATTCCCGCCGAAACCCGGGTCAAATGCATCGACGCCCTTGTGAAGGGCTACTTCGTCGAGAAGAACGTGGTCCAGGGCGGCTACCCGCTCGACATGCGCTACGCCGGCCCGCGCGAAGCCCTGCTGCATGCCACCTTCCGCCAGAACTACGGCTGCTCGCACATGATCATCGGCCGCGACCACGCCGGTGTGGGCGACTTCTACGGCATGTTCGAGGCCCAGACCATCTTCAACAAGATCCCTGCTCCCAAGGAGCCCGGCAAGGCCTTGGCCTGCAAGCCGCTGCTGATCGACTGGACCTTCTACTGCTTCAAGTGCGACGGCATGGCCTCTCTGCGGACCTGCCCGCACGGCAAGGAAGACCGCGTGCTGCTCTCCGGCACGATGCTGCGCAAGATGCTCTCCGAAGGCAGCAAGGTGCCCGACCACTTCGGCCGCGACGAGGTCCTCGAGATCCTGCGCGATTACTACAAGAACCTGGACGAAAAGGTCGAGATCAAGATGCACGGGGCCGCCACCGGCGAAACCAAGAAATAATAGAAAAGGGGCCTCCGCTGCGCGGAGGCCCCTTTTCTATATTTATGAGTTAAGAAAAAATAAATTTGGGGGCACCTTCAGGTGCCCCCAAATTTATTTTCGGCCGGCGTATTCCGAGTAGACCATCGCCGCCGTTCGATAGACCAGGTGGGCCAGTTTCGTGAACGGCAGGTAGGCGATCAGGAAGAAAATGAAGATGAGATGCAGGAAATACATCGCGAAGGTTACGGGCGCCCAGCCGGCGATGCGGGTGAGCTCGGTCAACATACCGGTCACCCCCAGGCCGAAGGCGAGGACGATGAGGAACCAGTCCTTGTAGGCGCTCTTCTGGTCGGGTTTGTTCAGCCGGTTCTTGATCATCAGGCTGGTGCCGACGATCAGGGCGATGCCGCTCACGTTGGCCAGCCACTTGATGGGGTTGATCTGCGCCCAGGGGCCGTGCAGCGGCCCGGTGGGGAGCAGGTAGGAGCCGTAGAGCACGAGAAAGATCACGCTGGTCACGATGAACAGCCCCACAAACGACCAGAACGTGAGGAAGTGGGCGATGTAGCGGTCCTTGTTCTCGGTGCAATCGGTGAACTTCTTGTGCGTCATGATGGTCGGGATCACCCGGAAGATGGCCTGGACGAAGCCGGCGGCCTCGATGGTCTGCTTGTCGGTCTTGCCCTCGGCCAGGGCGTTCTGGTGGATGTCGCAGACGAAGCGCTTCAGTCCCAGGGCGAGCACCGTCACGGCAAAGAGCATCGCCGGCACCATGTGCATGTCCACCAGCCAGGTGGAGAAGAACTTGTAGTGCGCGATGCCTCCGCTCAGGTCGGGCTTGAAGTTGAGCAGGCCGGTGATGGAGCCCACCACCAGGAAGAGAGCGACCGGGATAGCGATCAGGAGCGGCAGCTTTTTGGGGTCGTTGACCGCCTCGGCCAGCCAGCGCGGCCGCGAGTACTCGACGATGGCCTGGGCCCGGATCGCGGCCAGCACGTCGGCCGGCTTGGCCTTGCGCGGGCAGCGCGTCGAGCAGTCGCCGCAGTTGTGGCACAGCCACGGGTCCGCGCTCTTGACCACTTTGTCCTTCAGGCCCCAGGACGACGCGATCATCTCCTTGCGCGGGAAGGGCTTGTTGTCGGGCGAGATCGGGCAGACCACCGAGCAGGTGGCGCACTGGTAGCACTTCTTGAGATCGTCGCCGCCCAGGATCCCCAGGTCCTTGATGAACTTGAGATCGGGCTCAACCAGAAGTCGTTCCGCCATAACCACACCTCCTCTATGGAAACGAGAAGAGACGGGGCACGCCGCCTCTCCTCCGTTGAACCGCTGATAGATTAGAACCCCTTGAACGGGTTCGGGCCGAGGCCCTCGATGGTCCCCATGAACTCCTGAAGCATCTGGGGGATCTTGTCGTAGTCGTCGATGGCGACCTGGAACTGCGCCACCCGCTCCGGCTCGAGCGCCAGGCTGGAGAGGGCCTCGCCGATCTTCTTCACACGGATCTCGGCCAGCTCGCTGCCCTTGACGAAGTGGCACTGGTAGTCGTCCCCGTGCTTGCAGCCCATGAGGAAAACCCCGTCCATGCCCTTGGAGAGCGCGTCCTTGATCCAGATCACGTTGACCGAGCCCAGGCAGCGCACCGGGATGAAACGCACGTCCGCGTTCCAGGAGAGGCGATTCAGGGCCGCGATGTCCAGCGCCGGGTAGGCGTCGTTCTCGCAGATGAGCCCCAATACGCGCAGGGGCGGCTCGTCGAAATCGTCGGTCGAGGGCACCTTGATCGCCTTGACCATCGAGCTGACGCTGTCGATGCTGTAGTTGGCGAAGTTGATGATGCGCTCGGGGCAGGCCCCCATGCACGTGCCGCAGCGGCGGCAGCGCGTGGGGTTGGTCTTGGGGGTGCCGCGCTCGTCGTCGTCGAGGGCGCCGAAGGGGCACTCCTGGGTGCAGCGCTTGCACTGGGTGCAGCGCTGGAAGAAGAAATCCGGGAAGCTCAGGTCACCGGAGCGCGGGTGCACCGAGACCCCGCGATTGACCGATTCGAGGCACTGGATGGCCTTGAGGGCCGCACCGGTCGCGTCCTCCATGGACTCCTCGGTGCTCAGGCTGCGCCGGATGGCGCCGGCCGCATAGATGCCGGTGCGCTGGGTCTCGTAGGGGAAGCAGATGTAGTTCGAGTCCGCGTAGTCGTTGAAGAGGGCGTTGTCGCGGAAGCCCGGCCCCTGACGGTAGGCCAGGTTGACCACCGGGTCGTCCTTGGTCGCCGGGACCATGCCGGTTGCGAGCACCACGATATCGGCTTTGATCTGGATCGGCTGGCCGAGCAGGGTGTCGTCGACATTGACGATCAGACCCGCCCCGTTCGGGGAGACCTGGGTCACCTGCCCCTTGGTCAGGAACACGCCCGGGTCCTGCTGGACGGCCTTGTAGAAGTTCTCGGTCAGGCCGGGGGTGCGCATGTGCTGGTAGATGATGTAGGCCTTGCCGTCGGCATAGTCCTCGCGCACGTAGGTCGCCTGCTTCAGGGCCACCAGGCTCGTCACCGAACCGGCATAGGGGAAGTCCTGGTCACCGCCCTGCCCCGGGCTCTGGATGAAGACCACGGACGTGGCCTCCTTGCCGTCGGAGGGGCGCTTGATCTTGCCGGCCGCCGCGATTGCTTCGAACTGGGCATTGGTGACCACGTCCGGGGTGACGCCGAAGCCCAGATGGGCGTATTCGTTTTCCTGGGGCTGGTAGGGCCGCCAGCCGGCCGCGAGCACGACGGCGCCGAACTTCTCGCCGTTCGGGTCGAACGTCAGGATGTCCTGCCGACCCTGGTTGTATTCCAGGTAGCGTGCGTGGAGCTTTTCGGTCTCGAGCTCCTTGCCGCTTTCATCCACCCTCATCTCGGGCGGCAGCGGGAAGGGGACGTCAAACTCGATTTTCTCGCCCGGCTTCTTGAGGGTCACGGTGAAATCGCCCGGCTGGCCGGCGATGCGGGCGACAACGGTCGAAGTCTTGACCTGGATGTTGGGGAAGCTCGCGAGCTCCTTGATTTTGGCCTGGATCACCGGGGCCATGGACTTTTCGTAGGGGTACTCCGTGGGCAGCTGTTTGCGCCACTTGGCGGCGTTGCCGCCCAGGGCGGGCTCCTTCTCGACGATGGTAACTTCGTAGCCGGTCTTGGCGGCGTCGAGGGCGGCCGAAATGCCGGTGATGCCGCCGCCGATGACCAGGATCTTCCGGCACAGGGTCTCGATCGTGTAGGCGGTGGGCAGCTCGATCTTCTTCACCTTGGCGAGCGCCATCTTGAGGTAGTCCGAGGCCATCATCTGGACATGGTCGATGAAGGTCTCGTCGTCCTTCTGCTCCTCGGTCGGTGCGGCCCAGGTCGCCCGCGGGTGCGACCAGACCACCTGCTCGCGCAGGTTGACCCGCTCCACGAGGCAGCCGTCGAAGCGGAACGTGTCGTACAGGACGCGCGGCGAGCAGGCGGCGAGCACCAGCGTGTTGACCCCGCCGGCGACCTCCTGCTGCAGCAGCTCGATCCCCGCCTTGCCGCACAGGGCCGGGCAGGTCTTGACGGCGTAGCCTTCGTCCTCGGCGACCGCGCTCAGTTTTTCGATGTTGAGGGACTCGCCGATGCCGCAACCTTCGCAAATATAGACACCATACTTTTTATTCATGGGTGGCCTCCTACCGTCTCACCAGGGTTTGAATCGCCTTGAGTGCCATGCCGGTGGCGTTTTGGTTCGAAGAAACGACGTCCGCCGGTTTGTGGGCGCAACCGGCACCCAACATGCCGCCGGCGGCGTAGTCGTTCAGAATGAACCCTTCCGGACTGGTCTTGACCGCCGCCGGGAGTTTTTTCACGGCCGCACTCGGCTGCATACCGGTGGCCAGGACCACCATCTCGACAGCCTGGTGGATCTTTTCGCCGGTGACGGCATTCTCGGCGACCACGGTGATGTTCCCGGTGGCCGGATCCTCGCTGACCTCGGCAACCTTGCCCTTGATGAAGAAGACGTTCGGGTCCTTCTTGATGGTCTCGTAGAACCGCTCGTAGCGAAGCCCCGGCGCGCGCAGATCGATGTAGAAGATGTAGATCTTGGCCTCGGGGTACTGGCTGCGCAGGTAAGTCGCCTGCTTGAGGGAGGCCATGCAGCAGATGTAGGAGCAGTAGGACAGGTAGTTCTCGTCCCGGGAGCCGGCGCACTGCACGAAGCCAACACTCTCCGGCGCTTTGCCGTCGGAGGGCCGGACGATCTTGCCCAGTGTCGGACCGTTCGGCGCGGCCAGCCGCTCCATCATCATGTTGGTGATGATGTTCGGGTGCCGGCCGAAGCCGAGGTTGTCCATCTTCTTGGCGTCGTAAGGCACCCACCCCGTGGCCCAGACCACGGCGCCGACGTTGAGGGTGAGTGTTTTCGGCTGCATCTCGAGGTCAACGGCGTCGTACGTGCAGGCCTGCTTGACGCGCTTGCCGTCTTCCGTCGCGACGATCTCGGGGGCGATCACGAACCGGGCCGGGAAGGCCATCGCAAACGGCAGGTAGGCGGCCTTGATCTGCTTCATGCCGAAGTCGTAGTCGCTCGCGATCTCGGTCTGGCAGGCATCGGCGCAGGCCCCGCAGCAGGTGCAGTTCTCGTTCACGTAACGCGGGTTCAGCTTGACGGCGACCGTGTAGTTCCCGGGGCCGCCCTCGACCGTCTCCACCTCGGCCAGGGTCAGGACCTTGATGCGCGGGTTGTCCTTGATGCGTTTGAAGTTGATCTCCAGGCCGCAGGTCGGCGGGCAGAGCTTCGGGAAATACTGGTTCAGTTGGGCGACGCGGCCGCCCAGGTAGGGATTTTTCTCGACCAGAAACACTTCGTACCCGACTTCGGCTGCTTCCAGGGCCGTGGTCAGGCCGCTGATGCCTCCGCCGACTACCAGAATGCTTCCACTCACAGGGGCTGCTTTTTCGTCGGTCATGCCTTCCCTCCGTGCTGTGCCTGGTGCTGGACAGCGGTTAAGAGTTGCGAACGATGGTTCGCCGAACAGGCGAAATCCTTAAAAATCATCTGGAAAAACCTGCGATCCGTCTGAATGCGAAAATGCTTCCGGGTCTGGGCGAAGCCCTTTCGCATTCGGGCGATCCGGCAGGATGTTGCCCCGGGCGATGGGGCGTTGGCCGGGTGCTTACAAAAAACCTCCAGGTGCCTTGCGGCACCTGGAGGTTTTGCGGGTTAGGTCCTAATTCGTTGACTCACTGTAAGATCCATGGATTACGGGATGAGCTTGATGTAGTCTTTCTTGAACACATCCCACTTGCCGGCCTTGGCATCGTACTTGGAGTTGACGAAGCAGAACCAGTTCTTGTCGTCCTGGCCCGGGTGGTCGGCCTGATAATAGAAGCCCGGGTAGCGGGTCTCTTTCCGGAACTGGATGTGACGCAGGTGCGACTCCACGGTCCAGATGCGGTGGATGATCTCCCAGCAGCGCATCAGTTCGTGCAGGTCGCCGGCCGCGAGCTTTTCGCAATCCTCGCGCATCGTCTGCAGCAT
>JBFYWS010000006.1:0-10280 GCA_041310935.1 Desulfobacteraceae bacterium
AAAGCCGATGAGCTTCTGGGCGAGAATGTCATGCGCCCCCTGATGAACCAGGTTGAGTGCCACCTGAAAGAGCGACAATACTGGAAATCTGATGAAGACCAGCATGTGGCTCAGGTGATGAAGGCTGCCTGCAGATACATCGAAGACGTCGACCGAAACAAATCCTTTTTTCTGTGGATCGACAGCTTCGACCCGCACGAACCATGGGATGCGCCGTCTGTGTACGATCCTGAGCTGAAATGCATGTATGACCCCGAGTACAGAGGCAAGGACATGTTTCTCCCGATCCAGGGGAACGTTGACGGGTTGTATACGGAAGAGGAATTGCACCACATCCGCATGCTGTATGCGGAGAAAGTCACCAACGTCGACAAGTGGTTCGGTTGGTTCATGGACCGGGTGCGAAAGCTTGGCCTCGAAGATAACACCCTGATCATGGTTGTTTCAGACCATGGCTCTCCGATGGGAAACGGGGCACACGGCCACGGCATCATGCGCAAGTGCCGCCCATGGCCTTATGAAGAGCTGGCCCATATTCCCTTTGTGATGCGCGGCCCTGGCCTGCCTAAAGCGAAACGGATCACGAGTTTCGTTCAGTCCTGCGATGTCGCCCCCACCGTAGTCGATTGGCTGGGTATCGGCGTGCATCCTTCCATGCAGGGAAAAACGTTGTTGCCGCTCGCGAAAGGTGAAGTCGAAAGAGTCCGTGATTTCGCCATCGCCGGTTACTTCCGCTACTCGTGGTCCATCATTACGGCAGACTGGTCCTTCATTCATTGGCTCAAGGATGAAGAAAAGAGCATTGCAGACTCCCGTTTCGGTATCTATGGCAGAGATCTGGCCGAATCGACAGCCCATTTGCTCCAAATGAAAAAGGCCAACGCCGTGGAAGACCGGGACACGGCATTCTATAGCAGGGCCTATGAAGAGCACAAAAAGGCAGCCACACTGGATGGGGAAGATCAATGGACATGCACCGCGGCCAGCTCCGGTACGGTGCCCGAGCGTGACGAGCTGTACGATCGAAGAACCGATCCGTTCCAGCTGAAAAATATCGCCTCAGAGAACCCTGAAACGGCAAAGGCGATGTTCGATCAGCTCCGTCTGTTCATGGCAGAGCTGAGGGTGTGTTGATACGATTAAGGGTCGTATATTTGTATTGACGCGAGCCCCCCCCCTCACCCCGCCCTCTCCCCCAGGATCGGGGGAGAGGATTATGGAGAGGGGGCCGCTCTCGGTCGGTACTATTTCGCGACGATTAATATCTTCTCCGCAACACGCACGAGATCGGCTCGCTTGCTGACCCATGAACGCGAAAGCCTTAGAATGGCTCATGGCTCAGAGGAGCAACGAAGTGGGCGGGGAGACGGGTTCTCCCCACGGCGGTGGGGAGCGGGACAACGTCCGAACATTTCGGTCAGGGAGCGGAGCGATTTTGCCGTCGCGGCAGAAGGTTGTGATTCCAGCCGCCAGTTCCAGTTTCCGTCCACGGTCCCCGGCACGTTCATGCGCGCACGACTGTCCAAACCCAGCAAGTCTTGAAGCGGAAAGATCACCAAACTGGCGGGCGAGGCGAACAGGGCGCGCAGAGTGTCGTGATGAATCGTAGAAGGATGACCGCCCGTATAGGCTTGAACGCGGCGGCGTTTTGACGCGGGAAGTCCCTGAAACCAACCCACCGTGGTGTCGTTGTCGTGATTGCCGGGGTAAGCGGCGCAGAGCCGCGAGTAGTTGTGCGGCAGATGATCGACAGAGTCCGCTTCGGCGCCGAAACCGAACTGGAAGAGGCGCATTGGCGCCAGACCGAATGAATCGCGCAGCCGGATATCAGCGGGCGTCACTTGCCCCAGATCCTCGGCAATCATCGGGCGCGGGCCAAGCGTGCGCGCGACGGCGGCGAACAGTTTGAAACCCGGTGATTTGACCCAGCGCCCGCTCCGCGCGTTCGCCGCGCCTGCGGGAATGGACCAGGTACGCGTAAAGCCCAGGAAATGATCAATGCGCACGACGTCGAACAACTCGAAGATTCGCTCGAAGCGCCGCACCCACCAGGCGAAGCCGGTTTGCTCATTAGCGGCCCAGCGGTATTGCGGGTGCCCCCAATGCTGTCCGTTCCGGCTGAAGCGATCCGGCGGGTAGCCGGACACGCGCCGGGGCTGTCCGCGCCGGTCGAGTTGGAAAAGCTCCGGGTGACTCCACACGTCAGCGCTGTCGTGCGCCACGAAAATGGGAAGGTCGCCAATCAATCCAATGCCCAGGCGATAGGCGTGCTCGCGCAATGACCGCCATTGGCGGTCAAACTCGAATTGCACGAAGCGATGGCCGGCGATTTCATCGCGGAGCCGTTCGCGCGCCGCGCGCAGCGCTGAGGGTTCGCGCCGCCGGACAGCAGGCTCCCATTCGGTCCACGTCTTGCCACCGGAATCGCGCCGCAACGCCATGAACAATGCGAAGTCCTCCAGCCAGTCCGCATTCGCGTCACAGAATTCGCGGAAGTCGCGCTGGCGTTGGCCCCGACGGCGGCTGAATCCGGCGAAGGCCCGCAGCAACTGCTTTTCACGGTAGCGCAGTGTCGCGGCAAAATTGACCCGTCGCGAAGTGAGTCCCGGCGGCGGTTTCAGTTCATGCGGCGGTAGCAGTCCCTGCCGGGCTATAGACGTGAGCGACACAAGCCAGAGACTGCCGGCAAACGCCGACGCCGAGTCGTACGGCGACCAACCCGGAGCCCTTCCGGGCGGCCCAATTGGCAGCATCTGCCACCAACTTTGGCCGGACTCCGCCAAAAACTCCAGGAAGCGGTGCGCCTCTGCGCCGAGGTCACCGCAACCGTGCGCGCCGGGAAGCGACGTCACGTGCAGCAGAATACCACTGCTGCGTGGCAGGAAGTCGGGCCGATATCTGAACATGCGAAAGCTTAAATTTTTCATGGAATTAACCATCCCCGCCGCAATCGGCGAGGTATTTACATAGGGGTTTTATCGATTTTATCGCAGCAATCTGTAGGGAATCAGGAGGTGCACGTGCACAGTTTCGGCCAAAGGCGCCCAAACGCGGAACCGGCAGCGTCCGTCGCCGAGAGGAACGGCTCCCAGCGCAGACCCGTCAGCGGAGGCCGCGGGGGGGGCGGTTTTCCTTTCGATGCGAATCGAGCGACATGGGTTTCCTCTTTTCCCGGCAGGTAAGGCCCGCGTCATGGGTTGAGCAGTTGCCGGATCGTGAGGAGCGGGATCCGGACCCACTGCGGGCGGTGCTGTATTTCATGCGATAGTTCGCCCACGGCACGCTCCAGAAGCAAGGTGTCCAGCAGAAGCTGGAGCTCTTCACGGCTTGCCGGAACCAGGCGGCTGTCGGACGTCTCCTGCAGGTAGCTCTTCAAAAATTGAGCGCCGACCCAGCGGTTCCAGAACTCCGCCCAGCCGCACATCTGGCCACCATCAACCGCGCCGCCGGCACGGTTTTCCTCCTCAATCAGTGCGGCGTGGGAGGCGTAATGAAACGATCGCAGCATTCCTGCCACATCCCATAGCGCGCTGCGCTTGATGCGGCGCTCAGTAATCGGGTGGTCGGGGTTGCCTTCAAATCCGATAATGACAAAATCGCTGCCGGTGTAAAGCGCTTGCCGAAGATGGTAGTCACCGTGGCAGCGGATCCTCACCACGGTGATCTTGCTGTTGAGAAGCATTTTGAAACGCTCGTTGATCGCGGATTCCAGCCCCAGCACGTCGGCCGCAAGTCCGCGCGCGTCCTCTGGTAATCGGTTGAATTGCCAACGCAAAAGGGGAAGGGACCTGCCGGCCAGCGTGCGCATGGATTGATACAGGCTGCGCTGGTAGAGTTTCGAGAAGGGTTCCGGCTTGAATTCGGGCCGGTCCGTGACCGAGGCCAGGCAGGCATGCAGTGTCGCCGTTCGCCGGCCCAGCAGTCGCGCCAGCTCAAGAAAGCCGCCGATTGACTCAAGGGCCTCCGGCGGGGGAGATAGCTCAATCAGCGCCGCCGGCGAAGCGGGTGGTAACGCCGGCGGAGCCTCTCCGCCGTGCCGTAACCGGACAGATTCAAAGAACCCCAGCAGATGGCCCAGCGCGCAGCTCCATGCATCCTCCTGATGGGTCACGTACCCTTGCAAAACGGCGATGGTCATAAGCTCGCCTTTATCTGTTTGCAGTTCCAGCGCTCCGGCCACGGGGGCACAGTGGGAAAACCCTTTTTCGGTCAGCAGGCGGCCGATTTCAAGGTCCGGGTTGATCCCTGGGGATAGTCGTCGGATGAACTTGAGCGCCAAACGGTCGCCGAATTGAAGCATTGTGTTGCGCCGTTCGACGGGCATGATCTTGGCCGACGGGAAGGCCCCGTCTTTGGGTTGAAGCTTGCGGAAGGCCGGCGTGGTTGTTGCGCGGAGGTGCGAACGCTTTCCCGGGATGTGCCGTCTTTGGAAAAACGCCTGCAACAGCAGCGCCCCGAAGGCCGGGTCCGCCGTCGCATCGGCGAGCAGGCACGTCGCATGGCCCCCCTTGAATTTCAGAGTGGCAACTGCGTTGGAGGAATGTTCGGTCAGCAACCTTTCGGCATCGGGGCCGTCGGCGCAGGTGAGGGGGACGGCGTAGAGCTCATCATCTCCGGTGAAGTACTCTGCCTTGAGCAATACCAGGTACCATCGGCGCGACCCTTGGGTCAGCGCAAACACCTCATGGATCGAGGTGCGTTTGAGGGGGCGTGCGCGGCTGCCGAACCATGGGCTGCGGATGACAAAGACGGAAAGCGCTTCCTCCAGAGCGGGCCTGTCCGATTTGCCGGGGAAGGAATGCCGCCAATCCAGATCGACCTCGAGCACCGGCAGCACCGGGGCTTCCGGTGTTTTGGAGACGGCTTCCACCGCGGCTTGACCGGGAGTCAGGTAAAACCAGAAAAAGTTATGCGGGCCGATGGACAGGAAATACGGAGTCGACTGGACAGCCGGGAAGACCGCCTTGCCGAAAAGTTCCACGGGTACCATGCCCTGGTAGGGCGACAAATCGAGCTCGGCGTATTGAACAAAGCGTGACAGGTTGGCGACAACCAGCAGCCGTTCGTCCTGAAACCGTCGCACAAAGGCGAGGATACGGTGGTTGTCCGGCTTCAGGACCTCGATGCTGCCGCGGCTGAAGGCTTTATATTTGTTTCGGAGGGAGATCAGCCGTCGCATCCACCACAGGACGGAGTGGGGGTTGTTCTCCTGGACCTCGACGTTGATAACCTCGCAATGGTATTCGGGCGAGATGATCACCGGCAGAAACAGTTTCTGGGGGTCTGCCTGCGAGAAGCCCGCGTTCCGGTCGGTGCTCCATTGCATCGGCGTCCGCACTCCGTCCCGGTCGCCGAGGTAAACGTTGTCGCCCATGCCGATTTCGTCGCCGTAATAGATGATCGGCGTGCCCGGCAGCGAAAAAAGCAGGGCGTTTGCCAACTCCGTCCGCCGCCGGTGATTTCCGAGCAGAGGGAAAAGCCGGCGGCGGATTCCCAAGTTGATCCGCATGCGAGGGTCCTGGGCGTAGACGCGGTACATGTAGTCGCGTTCTTCGTCCGTGACCATCTCCAAGGTCAACTCGTCGTGGTTGCGAAGAAAGATGGCCCACTGGCAGGTTTCCGGTATCGCGGGGGTCTGTTGAAGTATGTCCCGGATGGGAAAGCTGTCTTCCATGTGAACAGCCATGAAAAGCCTGGGCATCAGCGGGAAGTGAAATGCCATGTGGCACTCGTCGCCATCGCTGAAATAGGCTGCAGCATCCTCCGGCCATTGGTTGGCTTCACCCAACAGGATGCGATCCTGGAATTTGTCGTCCGTTTGGGCTCTGAGTTCCTTCAGGAACCGGTGCGTTTCCGGAAGGTTTTCACAGTTGGTTCCTTTCCGTTCGAACAGGTAAGGAATCGCATCCAGGCGCAGTCCGTCAACCCCCAGCCCGAACCAGAAGTCGACGATATCGTGGATGGCCTTGCGAACCTTCGGGTTGTCGAAGTTCAAATCCGGCTGGTGGGAATAAAAGCGGTGCCAGAAATAGGCCCCGGCGACCGGGTCCCAGGTCCAGTTGGAGGATTCAAAATCCTGGAAGATCACGCGCGCCTCGGTGAATCGTTGCGTCGTGTCGCTCCAGACATACCAATCCCGCCAGGGACCTCCTGCCTTGGAGCGGCGTGAGCGTTGAAACCAGGGGTGCTGATCGGAGGTGTGGTTGAGAACCAGTTCCGTGACGACCCGCAGACCGCGCTGGTGGGCCTGTTTCAGAAAGGACTTGAAATCCTTCAGAGTGCCGTAGGCCGGGTGAATTGCCCGGTAATCCGATATGTCGTAGCCGTCGTCGCGTAGCGGGGAACGGCAAAACGGCATCAGCCAGAGAGTAGACACTCCCAAGTCCTGGAGGTAGTCGAGCTTCTGGCTGAGCCCGTTGAAGTCGCCGATACCGTCTCCGTTGCTGTCGAAGAAGCTTTTGACATGCAGCTGGTAAATGACGGCGTCCTTGTACCAGAGCGAGTTTCGGTTTGCGCCGATGGCTGTGCCCGCTGATGTTATCATGCACGTGCCCCCTGCCTGGGTTGAATTCAGACGCGCGGAAGCGAGAGAAGGTTTCACCACGGTGGTAGCGATTTGATGCCGGTTTGCGCGCCATTGAAAAAACCAGCGGTGTTCCGTCTATGATATTCAATAATGCATTCGGCCGCACTTGGCAATCTGCCACGCTGCCGATCGGATGAGTTCGCAAGAACGGTGATGCACTAAAGGAGAGAGAAACTTTGATGGTGCCGCATAAGCGATCGTGCGGCAGTAAGCCAATCGGTTAAAGAACTTCTGCTGTGAAGTAAATTACGCAGTCAATGGATCAGGCATTGTCCGAGACGTTGCCGGCGTCATCGGCACCGCTTGGTCTGAGATATCGTTTTACAGTTTAAATTCACAGGCAGATCACCAAGCCCTCGGTCTCAAGCGCAATGTGTTCACGTAATACCTTCCTTTAGGTAAGCTCCCGGCTCTGCCGGGGGACTCCCAGATTTTGACAGTTCCGAAAGTCGCTGACTGTGTTTGGACAAAGACTATCGCTGCTTTTACGCCACATACCTCATTGTTTGGATAGAGAGGGATGCCATTAGAAGTGCCTATAGCGCTAGTAATGCCTCGATTATGAGCAGTCGGGGGAACCGGAGCGGTATACGTCCGCAAGGCACTACCCGCAGGCGGTTAGCGCCTCGAGGAAGTCCTCGGCCCACGTCGCAGCCGTCGTTTGCGAGACGACCGCCAGCAGTTTGCGATGCCGCTCCTGCCTCTCGGCCAGCTCCATCCTCAGCGCCCGGTCCAAGTCCCGCGCCATCCCGTCTGCCTGCCACGGGTTCGTCAGCACCGCGTCCCTCAGCTCGGCCGCTGCCCCCGCGAACTTCGACAGCAGCAGCACACCGGGCTCCTTTGGCTCCTGCGCTGCCACGAACTCCTTGGCCACCAGGTTCATCCCGTCGCGCAATGGCGTCACGTACCCGATCGCCGCCGCACGGTAAAGCTCGGCCAAGTGCGCGTGGCTATAACTGCGGTACAGGTAGCGCACAGGTACCCACGCCCCCTCGCCGTATTCCCCGTTGATCCGACCGACGATGTTCTCGATACGCCGCCGCTGCTCAGCGTACCCTGGCACGTCCGCCCGGGAGGGGACCGAGATCTGCACCAGCGAGACCCGGCCGCGCCACTCGGGATGCAGCTCCAGCAGGCGACCGAAAGCTTCGAGCCGCTCTGGGATGCCCTTGGTGTAGTCCAACCGATCGACGCCCAGCACCAGCCGGCTCGGCGCGATCGCCCGCAGCAGCGTGGCGACCTCATCGGCGACCGCCCGGTCGGCCGGCTCCTGGAACGACTCGGGGATGATCCCGAGCGGGAACGCTCGCACCCGGACCCGCCGCCCACGGTGCTCGACCGCATCGTCCGAAACCTTCGCCGGCGACAGAGCGCCGACTGTGTGGAGGAAATTGTCGACATACGCGGCCGTGTGGAAGCCGAGCAAATCATAGTCCAGCATCGCGTCGAGAAGCTGCTCGGCCCACGGCAGTAGCTCGAAGAGGTCCGGCCCCGGGAACGGGATGTGCAGGAAGAGCCCCAGGGGCCCCCGATGGCCGAGTTCACGTAGGCCTTGCGCAGCCAGCAGCAGGTGGTAGTCGTTCATCCAAACAGGCGTCTTGGGCGGGACCAACTCGCTCGCTGCGGCTGCGAACGCGCGATTGACCTCCTGGTAACAGTCCCATTCGTCATCCACGAAGGCGACGTGCTGTGGGAACATGTGGAAGAGCGGCCACAGCGCCCTGTTGCAGAATCCATTGTAATAGCTGCGGTGCCACCGCTCGGGGAAGTCCATCCAGGCCAGCACCGGCCGCAACTCGTCGTCGATGCCTATGGGGCCAGGCTCTTGCTCGGCTGTGATGCGTCCGCTCCAACCCAGCCACAGCCCATGCCGAGCACTGAGCACAGGCTCCAGCGCCGAGACCAGCCCGCCGACATTCCGCTTGCGACCAGCCTCTCGCGGCCGCGTCGCGCGCCGCAGGTCCGGCAGCCGGTTCGACACGATGAGCAGCTCGTACTGGCCGCGGATGCTGCCGGCGCCGCAGAGGGGCGTGGCCAGGGGCTCGGGCATTTGCGTCAAGACCTCGGGAAGGCCGCAGCGCGCGGCCGCAATCCAGTCCAACAGCCCGGCCACCGCGACCGGATCGGCCAGACGCCAGCGTGCGTGGCTGCGGCGAGGTGGGCCGACCAGGACCGACTCGTCGGCCACCCCGAACTCTCTGAACATCTCCTCGTCGGTCAGGTCATCGCCGAAGGCTATCAGGCGGGCTTCAGCGCCTAGTTTTTCGCGCAGCCAAACCACGGCTATGCTTTTGCGCATATGCGACGGCCGCACCTCGAACATCTCGACCCCTTCGAGCCGCTCGAAGCCCGGCGCCTGAGCCAGATACTCCTCAATCGCCACATCGACCGCCACCAGCATAGCCGACCGCTCCGGCTCCGGAACCAGCCGGTAATGAAAGACCACGGACCATGTCTTGCGCTCCACCAGGGCGCCTGGAATCGAAGCGGCTATCTGCCCGAGTCTGGTGGCCAGCGGTTCGACGTCCCTGGGTTCCCGGTCCACGGTCGCCTTCCATGCGCCGGTGCTGCGCCGCCAGCCGCCATGTTCGGCCACCAGCCATACGCCTGGGACCGGAGCCAGCAACCGCTCGAGGTCCTCGCGCGGACGGCCGCTAACGATCGCCAGCGACAGACCCTGCAAAGCCGCTAATTCGGAAAGCTTCACAGCCAGCCCAGGGGGAAGCCGCGACTCGGACGGAGTCGAAACAAACGGTAGCAGTGTACCGTCCAGGTCGCAGATCACGCCGAGAGGCGTGTGCCGCGCTAAAGGCAGCCAGTGAGCCAGAAATCCTTGATAGGTGTCCATACCATACCTCTAATTCATACTTTGACTTCCTTGGATACATACTGCCGAACATAAAGGTTAACCTCATTTTACGTGTACAGTGTGTCATATAGGTAGATGCTGCGATATCAACAAGTTGTATAAATCTCCCAAGGAGAATGCCTTGCGAGAGACAAAGATGGTCCTGAAATGACCTTGCAAAATTCAGGTTGAGAAAGGCAAATTTGAAAAGAAAACCGAATGAGGCCATAACCGTTGAACGAAGCCAGCGTCCGCTTCAGGCCCGGAGGAATGGGAAAGATACTTCGTTTGGAATGAATATACCTGAGTCAGCAGACCATAATCAAATGAAATGTAAGCAGGCAAAAGAGATCATATCACAAAGTGGCCCAAACCTGTGATACGTCGGATGATATCCTATGCTCCGGCAACCTTGCAATAGACAATAAAAATCACACGAACCTCAGAGGGGTTGGATGATTGGACTCCGTGCCCATGTCGAATCCTGGCTTGTGCAGAATGGGATTGGGATTAACAGATCAAAGGTATCGTTTCAGGGAATTTCAGTTTCAGTCTGTCTTACTCTATCAGAAAGGCTAATACGGGACGGCGGCGTAATAGGCCAAAATTCAAGGCGCGCGAAGGTTGTGTTGTGAGGCGTACGTGATCACGCCGCAGCAACAACGGCCTGAAGCGCAACGCCGAAGTTGGGCGTATGACGCCGCCGTCATCCCTGCGTGAGCCTCAGCACCTCTTCGAGCGTCGTCTTCCCATCCCGCACTTTCTCCATCCCGTCCTCGCGCAGCGTGACCATCTTTTCCTGGACCGCCAGGGACTTGATGCGGTTGGAGTCGAAGGTCTGGATGA
>JBFYWS010000010.1:0-3032 GCA_041310935.1 Desulfobacteraceae bacterium
GTTTGTGGGTTCTCTCCCTTTTTATCTCGGGCCAACATTGAAACTATAGGGTGCAGTGGTTTTTTTGTCGCGTCTCTTTTCAACGGATAGGTGGCGGTTACCCTTCTGGTAGCCTCCTCAACGGAGATAACAGTTTTCATTTGAAATGACGACAATCAACAATAACAGTCTGTCGCGTCATCCGGTTGGGTCAGGGTCGGAGGAAAGAATCTCGCGAATCTTCTGCGACAACTGCTCGATGGTGAAGGGCTTCTGGATGAACCCCCGGCAGCCGCGGCGCACGATGTCTTCCGCCGGGCCGTTCAGGGGGTAGCCGCTGGAGAGCAGCACGTTCACTTCCGGGTCGATCGCTTTCAATCGCTCAAAGGTCTCCGCCCCGCTCATCCCCGGCATGATCATGTCCAGTATAACGAGGTCGATCTTTTCGCGATGTTCCTGAAAAATCGACAGGGCGTCGGGGCCGCTACGGGCCACGAAGACTTTGTGCCCGAGCCGCGTCAGCATTTGATCGGAGATGAGGGCCACCATCTCCTCGTCCTCCACCAGCATCAGGGTCTTGCCTGCCTCGCGCCCGGGCAGAGTGGCCTGCGATGCGTGCGTCGCGGCCGGCAGGGAGGCCGGCAGGAACACCCGGAATGTCGATCCGCGCCCCTTTCTACTCCGCACCGTTATAAAGCCGTGATGGCTCTGCACGATGCCATATACCGACGAAAGACCTGCGCCGGGTGAACTGCCGGTTTTCGGGGTGGTGAAAGATGACTCGAAGATGCGCGACTGGGTCTGGGCGTCCATGCCGATACCCGTGTCCGTCACCGTGATGCAGACGTAGCGCCCGGGGGCCGCATCCGGCGGCCTGCCGGACGTGCCTTCATCGACGCTGACATTGGCGGTTTCGAGAATCAGCTCACCCCCGCCGGGCATGGCCTCCAGAGCGTTGACGAACAAGCACAGCAAGACCTGCTCCATCGGCCCCTGGCCCACTTCGACGGCCCAGAGGCTCTCCTGCAGCGTCTTGCGCACGGAGATCTCTTTTCGGGAGCGGCCGAACATGCTGGCCACCCGATCGATCAGGTGGTTGAGGTCGGTCGCCGGCACCTCGTATTTCCCGCCCCGCGCAAAGCCCAGCACCTGGCGCGTCAGCTCCGCGCCGTGCATAATCCCTTTTTCGATGTTTTTCAAATAGGCCATGTCGCGGTGATCCGGTGCCTTGTTGAGGAGCATCAGGGAGACATTGCCCTGGATCCCCATCAGCAGGTTGTTGAAGTCGTGGGCAACGCCGCCGGCGAGAGTCCCGATGGTCTCCATTTTCTGGGCCTGCTGCGCCTGAACTGCCCGGCGCTCGAGCTCTTTTTCCGACAGGAGCTGATCGGTAAGGTCGGCCACGAAAACGACGACGGCAGGCCTGCCGTCGATTTCGGTCACGGTGGCGGTGATGCGGCAGTCGATCGCGGTGCCGTCCGGGCGGGTGAGCGGGATTCGCTCGACGGATGGCTGCTCGCCCCGGGCCATGGCCTGGAAAAGCTGCCGGATCGCCGGGATCGATTCGTCCGGGTGCCTGTCATCCACGGATAGACCAATGAGCTCTTCGCGACTGGTGCCGAACATCCGGCAGGCGGCCGGGTTGGCTTCGAGAAAGCGCCCCTCGTGGTCGGCAATGGCGATCCCCAACGGAGCGATGTCGAAGACAGTGCGGAAGCGGTTCTGGCTGTGTGGGTTGTCCATGGGAGGGCTCAATCCTATTTTTTCTTGACGTGGTAGTTGTCCCCCGGCCGGTCCTGCAGGAAGACCCGATCGAAACGCCGGGCGGAGGCGTCGTCATACCAGCCGTGACCGGTCTCCTGGCAGTGCGGGCAGGCCTTGCGGGGGATGTGGACCGCCAGGATGTGCGCGCCCCGGTCCGAGGTCGAATCGATTCTCAGGGCGCCGCCGCAGGTCTCGCAGGCCGTGACCTCCTCCTGCTGCGACTCGGAAAAGCCGTCGGTGTCATAATAGATGCGCCGCGTGCGGCGGCGGCAGTCCCTTTTTTCCAGCATTTTTTCACGCAGCTGGCTCCGCCCCTGCCAGCAGGCCAGGATGAGGTCGCTGACATTCTTGACCGCATCGGTCACCGCCCCCGACTGGCGGATTTGGCAGCGATCGTAGTCCGGCTCCCGGACCTTGCTGTAGTCCAGGCCGGCCATGGCGAGCACGATCCCCAGGTTGACGTACGGAAGGGCGCCCTCGATGGAGTAGCCCCCCTCCAGCACGGCGATGTCGGCATTCAGGAGCGAGGTCAACTCCGCATAGCCTTGAGCCGAGAAATTCATGTTGGTGATGGGGTCCGTGTAGTGATTGTCCTGGCCGGCCGAGTTGACTATTAGCTGCGGCTTGAAGTCGTCCAGGATCGGCCGGACGGCGTTGCGGATGACGTGCAGGAAACCGTCTTCGGCGGTGTGGGGCGGCAGCGGAATGTTGAGGGTGGTGCCCACGGCATTCGGCCCGCCCAGTTCGTTGGGAAACCCGCTGCCGGGGTAAAGGGTCCGGCCGTCCTGATGCAGGGAGATGAACAGGGTGTCGGGGTCGTGCCAGTAGATGTCCTGGGTGCCGTCGCCGTGATGGCAGTCCGTGTCGACGATGGCCACCCGGTCCACGCCGTATTTGCGCCGCAGGAACTCGATCATGACGGCCTCGACGTTGATGTTGCAGAAGCCGCGCGAACCATGGGCGACGCGCATGGCATGATGTCCCGGCGGCCGCACCAGCGCGAAGCCCTTGTCGACCCGTCGCTCCAACACCGCCATGCCGACGGTCTTGGCCCCGCCGGCGCTGATGAAATGGGATTCGGTGGCGATGCGCCAGGCGTCCGGAACGCAGAAATGAACACGCTGGATGTCGGCCAGAACCACGGGGTCCGGCTTGAACTCGACGACCCCCTCGATGTCGAACAGGCCCTCTTCGAGGATCTGGTCCTGGGTGTAGAGCAGCCGCTCCTCCCGTTCGGGATGGTTCGGACTGATGGCCCAGTCGTAGGCCGGAAAGAAAACCAGGCCGAC
>JBFYWS010000026.1:0-5012 GCA_041310935.1 Desulfobacteraceae bacterium
CCCCTGCGCAGCGGGGCTTTTTTCTTTGCCCGACAGACGAAGAAGCCTGGTCTCTGCAGGAATCCAGGTGATTACTACTTCTGCCGCTGCCGGAAGGCCTTGATGTACCGCGCGGCGTGCCGGTCCCTTCCCAGCGCCAGGTCGATGGCCAGAACCGCCGGGCGCACCTGGCTCACATTCACAATCGGGCAGGTGACCCCGGCCGCAACCGCCATGGCCATGAAAGCCGCATTCAGCGAAGGCCGGTCCGGCATGCCAAATGAGATATTGCTGCCCCCAAACGTCATGTTCGCGCCCAGTTCAGCCTTCACCCGGCGTATGGTCTCCAGGGTCACCAGGCCGGCCCGGCTGTCGACGCCGATGGCCATAGCCAGGCAGTCGATGACCACATCCTCCCGCGGTATACCCAGCGCTTCCGCGCGCTGCACGATGCGGCGGGCGACCTCCAGCCGCCCCTCCGCGTCGCCGGGGATGCCCCTCTCATCCATAGTCAGCCCGATGACCACCGCGCCGCGCTCCTTGATCAGCGGCAGCAACTCGTTCAGCAACGGCTCCTCCCCGTTGACCGAGTTCACCAGCGGCTTTCCCCGGTAGGCTTCCAGCCCCGCCGCGAGAGCTTTGACGTTGTGGCTGTCCAAGCACAGCGGCACGTCGACCACATCCATGACCGCCCGCACCGCCCGCGGCAGCAGGGCCACCTCATCGACGCCCGGGGCGCCCACGTTGACGTCCAGCACGTCCGCCCCGGCCTGCACCTGGGCCAGCGCTTCGGCCTGCACCACCTGCATGTCACCGGCCTGCAGCGCGGCGGCCAGCTTGGGTTTGCCGGTAGGGTTGAGGCGCTCACCGATGAGCACCGTGGGGCGGCTGTCGCTGATAACCACTTCTTTCGTGGCGGATGACACTCTCGTTTCCATCAATCGCTCCATTTCACCGGTCCGATTTGGGTGGCGTTGGCAAAGATCTGCCCGAACCGGGGCTCGGCGGCCAATTCAATATACTCGATGCGCCGCGCCAGGTCTGCCGCTTCCCGGCGCCGGGCCATGGAAACCAGGGCCATTCTGGCCCCGGCCCCGGCCGCGTTCCCCACCTGCCGGAAGCGGTCCAGCGGCAGGGACGGCAACATGCCGATGGCCACGGCATTGCTCAAGTCCAGGTAGCTGCCGAAGGCCCCGGCCAGGATCACCAGTTCCACATCCATTTCCGCCAGCCCCTTCGATTGCATCAGCACCTGCATGCCGGTGCCGATGGCGCCCTTGGCCAGCTGTATCTCCCGGACGTCGTGCTGGGTGACGGTGATGGCCGGCGCGCCGCCGCGTTCCTCCTCGCTCACCAGCACGAACTCCCGCTGGCCGCCGGCGACCCGCACCCGCGGGTGCTCCTGCATGCGTCCGCTGGCATCCACGACGCCGGCCGAGTAGAGCCCGGCCACGGCGTCGACGATCCCTGAGCCGCATATCCCCGCGGGCGGAGTCCCGCCCACCGTCTGATACTCCACCTTGTCAGCAGTGATACTTAGCCTCTCGATGGCGCCTGGGCCAGCGATCATGCCGTGCTTAATATGGCCGCCTTCGAAGGCCGGGCCGGAGGCGCAGGAGACACAGGTGATCTGCCCGCGGCTGATGAGAGAGACCTCGGTATTGGTGCCGATATCGATGGCCAGCGCCGTCTTCCCCGTCCACAGGTTCTGCGTGGCCAGTAGCATGGCGACATGGTCGGCGCCGACGAATCCGGCTACATTGGGCAGGCAGTGCACATAGGCGCCGGGCGCGATCGAAAGGCCCAAGTCGCGCGCCTTTACGTCCAGCGCTCCCGCTACGGCCGGAGCAAAGGGCGGCCGCAGAAGCTGGTCTACGGGCAGATGCAGGGCCAGGTGATGCATGGCCGTGTTGCCCACCAGAACCGCCTCGACAACGTCATCCGGCTTCGCTCCTGCCTCCGTACACAGAGCAGCCGCCAGTTCGTTCAACGACTTTATGACAACTTGCTGGAGCTTGCGCCAGTGGGATGCGAATTCCCTGGCATTCACCAGCCGGGTGATGATGTCCTCTCCATACGCCGCCTGCGGATTCAAGATGCCCCGGGCGGCCAAGGTAGCGCCGCGGTCCAGGTCGACGAGATAGCCGGCGATCTTGGTGGTGCCGATATCAAACGCCAGTCCCAGTTGGGCGCCCGGCCATGGCCCGAAGGCCACTACCTCATCGCCCCGCACCGAAGCCCGCACATGCCCGGGCCGCGGGGCCTGCTGCGAGAGGTGCCGCACCGCCTCGGGGTCAATGGTGCGGCAACCGATACGATGCTGGTCGATGATCATCTCCATCAGGGCCTCGGCGTCGGCACTGGCATCGGCCCGGAACATGGAGGCCAGGTCGAGATCACAGGCCCGCACCGGCGGGTCCGGGGCCACGGTGCATTCGAGGCTCTCGACCTGCGCCCGGCGCGCTGCTGACAGGGACTCGGCCGGAACCCGCACCCGGCAGTCCGTCAGCGGCCGGGCCTGGCAGGCCAGCCGGTATCCTTCGGCGAGGAGGCGCGGGCCGAGGGCCCGGGCCTCGTCTTCAGTGGCCCGAGACATCTCCCCGCTGACTATATGCACCCTGCAGCGGCCGCAATTGCCTTTGCCCCCGCAGAGGCTGGTGATCTCCAGGCCCACGCGGCGGGCCGAGTCCAGGAGCGACTCGCCCGCGGGGCACGACGCCACCTTGCCCACAGGCTCGAACTCAACCCGGTGCTCTGGTTTGCCTTCCGGCGATTTCATCCCTGCCCCCTCATGTCATTCCCGCGAAAGCGGGAATCCAGGAAGCACCTGACCTGCATCAACCTGTATTCTCAACCCTCCGGCCCATGTAAGGTGGCCTGATCCCGTGCCAATGCTGCCACAATTAAATGTCACCTTTGGCGCCCCTTATCCCCTTTCTCGAAGATCCGTATCAGGCGGACCAAAGGGGGATTGGTCTGCGGGAGGAGGCGGAGATTGGCCACGGCTGGATTCCCGCTTTCGCTGGAATGACAGTGAGCGCTCACACCGCGATGGGATACTTCCCATACTTATGGGCCGCCTCCACCATCCACTTCAACCTGACCGGGTCCACCGCCGGATGGGAGTGCGACGTCGACAGAATATATCCCCCGCCTCGGGCGGCATCGCGTATCGCCTTCTTCACCGCGTCTTCCACTTCCTGCTGGGTGCCCTTCACCACCAGATAGGAGACGTCCAGGTTGCCGATCAGGACCAGCTTGTGCCCTACCTGCTCCCGGACCTTGCCCAGGTCCATGCCCGCCGTCGGCTCCATGGTAATGATGCCATCGAAGCCCCACTCCACGAACTTGTTCAGCAGGGCATATATGTTCCCGCAGCAATGAAAAACGAACTTCTTCTTCCGCTGGTGCACCAGATCGGCCACGCGCCGGTAGCTCTCGCCGTACAGCTTCTCGATGAGTTCGGGGCGCATGAGCGGCCCGGTCTTCTGCCCCAGGTCGTCCCCTCCCAGCACCACCTCCACGTCGGACTTCATCACCGCCTCCAGGTTGCGGAGATATAGGTCGGCCTGGAAGGCGATCACCTTCTTCACGAACTCCGGCTTCTGGTAGATGAGCTTAGTGAAGTTCACGAACCCGATGGGCTGCCAGCTATTCTCGAATATGCCGGGCGCCGCATAGCCGATGGGGTAGATCCGGTCGCCGTAGTTCTTGACCAGCTTCCGGTGGAAGGCCGCCACGTTCCGCAGCATCATCTCGAAAAGGGGGGCCTTCTCCTCGACCCACTTTTCCCATTTCTCTTCCGTGTCGCAAAGGGCGCGGCTGTAGTTGACGTTTATGTTGCCGTCTTCGTCCGCACCCAGGTCCCAGACTCGGCCATAGGGATCGTTCCACGACCAGCCTACCGAAGCCTGCGGGTCCTTGTTCAGCTTCATCAGGGCGTAGATGGCCCAGTTGGCATCGAAGCCCAGCTTGAGGGCCGCGTCCATGGCTCCGGAAGTGTTGTCGTAGTACATCTTGGACCAGAAGCGGTTCGAGTTGAGCAGGGTCTTGATCTGACCCGCCAGCACCGGCTTCTGCAGCATCCCCACGAAGTCGGCGGGCTTCTTCTCCAGGATCTTATTGACCGTGGCCGGGTCCATGATCAGGCCCATCACCGGGACCTGGTCCGGCTCCTCATGGTTCATGGCCGTCAGAAAGCGTTCCTTGAAGTTCATCTCGCCGCGCTCCACTTCTTGATGATGTCCAAGCCGGTTATGGCATCCGGGGCAAACACGTCAGCCCCGACATCCTTGGCGGTCCTCTCCGACAGCGCCGCCCCGCCGATGATCACCTTTACCGTCTCTCTGGCGCCCTGCTTCTTCAGCTCCTCGATGACCCTACCCAGCTCTTTCTCTGTGGAGGTCAGCAGGCAGGACATGCCCAGGGCCAGAGGCTTGTGTTCCTTCACCGCGCTGGCGAACTTGGCCGTCGGCACGTCAACTCCAAGATCAATCACCTCGAAGCCGGCGCTCCGGGCGTAGTTGATGAAGATGTTCTTGCCCAGGTCGTGGAGGTCGCCGGCCACCGTGCCGATGACCACGGTACCCTGCGACCGCGAGGCTTCGGCCTGCATCAGCGGCGAGAGCAGGGCCATGACCTCTTTGGCAATCTCTCCGGCGTAGACCAACTCGGAGAGGAACCACTCTCCCTCCTGGAACCTCTTCCCTACCACCTGCAGTGCCTGGGTAACTGCGTCGACCGCTTCTTTCACCGTAGCTTTGCTCTGCGTTTCGACTACGTCATTCGCGGCTTTGACGGCGGCATCCATGTCCAGCGCCAGCATGGCGTCTTTCAGTTGACCGATGGTGTTGTCCGGCATCTTCAATCCTCCTGGCCAATGCCGCTGGCAATCCGCAAGAGATGAGGGGTGACATCACGCCAGCGACTCGCCGCCATCATACTGTCCAGTGGGACCGTCGTCAAATCCCGAAGCGGTCGCCGGAGGGCGGCAATCCAGCGGGGATCGAGTCCTCCCGCGAGCTGGACGAAAA
>JBFYWS010000031.1:0-8386 GCA_041310935.1 Desulfobacteraceae bacterium
GGGTCGTCGCCGAGGGCCACGGCCTTGGGGTTGACGTAACTGAATTTCCGGAGCTCCTCGAAGGGAATGCGGGTGTCGAGCCCCCCCCGTTCGTAGGCATACAGAGGCGTGTAGCCGGAGAGCAGCACCTTCCAGTTGTAGGTAGCTGTGCCGCCGTAGTCGCGTATGAGCCGCACCACGTCCGTGGTGCAGTTCGTGGTGAGCGTGTTGTACCATTCGGGGTTTTCCTTCATCGAGTTGATCTGACGGATATACTCCATGAAAAACTTCCGGGCGGTCTCCGGCGGCATGCGGGTTCGATAGATGTAGACGTCCTCCGGCGGCTTGCGAAAGTCGGTGCGCACCCGGATCAGGTCGCGCTCGTCGCCGGCGATGAAGATCAGCTCGTACTGTTTGAAGAACCCCTTGAGAGTCGAGTACTCCTCCCCGATCTCCTTACGGGTTTCGATCGAGAAGGTCACGAAGTCCTTCTCCTGGAACCCGAATGTGACCATGATGTGGGCGATCGCATCGCCCATCCAGTAGACCGCGATCAGGTCGACCGAGTTCAGCTGTTTTAGGTCGAAGGTTTTGTCATAATACCGCACGTCGAAGTCCGTCTCGGTGCGGTAGGCCAGGTTGCGGATGTTGTGGATGGTGACGAGATCGCCCTTAACGTCGGCAAACGGCAGCACGGCCACGTCGCGCTGCCACGGCCGGTCGTTCGAGGCGGGGATGGTCATCCACCAGCCCGCAACGGTCGCAAATACCAGCAGAAACCCGATCAGGGTCCTGAGCCGGTTGGGCAGGCAAAGAAAGGCCAGCACCGTGGCCAGGCCGAAGACCGCGGCCGAAACCGTGCGCAGCAGGTCGGGGGGCGGGTTCGACCAGTAGATCGCGAGCGTTCCCCAGGCGGTCATGAGGATGACGGATAGAACGCAGATGAACAGCCCGGCGTATTTTAAGACGCTCATTATCGTTTGCCTCCTCAGCCCTTGAGATTCTCAACTATGATCCGGCGCACTTCCTCAAGGGCAGGCCACAGTTTCGAAAGACCTCCGGGGCTGTTTCAATTATCGATCTGGAACTGCCGTTTGATCAGAAAGAGCTTCCGGATGAGGTCGTATTCAAACGGAGACCCGGTCTTGAAGTAGCGGAACGGTTCGTTGGAGCGCTTGTCGATCGCGTAAACCGCCGTGAGGCTGTAATTCAGGACATCCTCCTGGGTGTCGTCCAGGCTCAGGTGACCGATCAATTGGCCGATCATCATACTGTAGACGACCGAGTCCACCACCAGGCCGGTGGTGTCCCGCACGTTGGAGGGGCCCAGGATGGGCAGCACCAGGTAGGGGCCGGGGCCCAGGCCGTAGAACCCGAGCGTCTGGCCGAAGTCCTCGTCCTCGCGCGTGATCCCGTCGTTCAGGGTGGCCACGTCGATGAGCCCCCCGATGCCCACCGTGGTGTTGATGCAGATCCGGCCGAACGTGGTGACGGCTTTCACAAATTTGAACTGCAGCAGCGAGTTCGTCAGGTTGGTGACTTCGGTGAGGTTGTTGAAGAAATTGGTGATCCCCTTCTGCACGAAGGTCGGCAGCACAAACTCGTAGGCACTGACCACCGGCAGGAAGATGACATTGTCGAAGATGGCGTTGAAGTTGTAGATCCGGCGGTTCATCGGCTCCCAGGGATCGAAAACGTCGATCGCGTAGGTGACATCCGGGTTGACGTATTCGCTGACGGGCCGCTGGGCGGGTATTTCCGGTTCCTTGCGTACCGGCGCCGTCCCGCAGCCGGCCAGAAAGATAAACACCGTGAGCAGCATGAGGCACAGAGCTCGTTTCATAGGAGTAAGTCCTTTCAGTTTTGGAAGAAATTGATCATGTAGCCAATATTGTCCCTGAACGTCAGGTTGCCGAGGTGACCGCCGCGCGGGTATATCTTCGCGCGGGCGCCGAACACGTCCTTTAAAAACGACAGGTCCGCCGGCGTCAGAATCAGGTCATCCTCATTGGTCATCAGGACAATCTTGGGGCTGTTCCGCAGGTAAGACTCGATGCTGCGCAGGCTCGTGCCTTCGATCAACACTTCCTTGGTCAGACCCGGGTTCCGGGACCGGGAATAGGGGTAGAGGAACTCGTTGAAGTAGTCGAGGAAGCTGACGCGGTTGGTCACCTTGAAATAATCGGTCAGCGAATCAGCACTTCCCAGTACACGGTTTTTCGGGACGATCAGCCCGTAGTTCGCCATCACGTCCGCCGTGAAAATCATGTTGCTCGACGCCAGCCGGAACACGGTCCCGATCATGCCGGCCAGGTTTTCCCGCGAGGGCGTCTGGCCTTTCTTATAAAGAGTCCGGTAGGCATTATAGAGGAAGTCGTGGTCGAGGTCAGGTTCTTTCATCATCCGGTAGACTTCGCCGAACTTGGCTAAACGCGCGTCAAACCAGCGGTCGAATATCTCCGGGGTGAGATTGGGATCGATCTCGAGCAGCATGTCGTCCAGGATCTTGGCCGAGGTGTACAGGCTCACCGACGGGTTGACCATGCAGACTTTCTTGAAATTGAAAACGCGTTTTTCCTCGTCCAGCTTGGAGACGAACGCCGCCTGGGAGGCTCCCAGGCTGTATCCGGTCAGGTAGAACTCCGAGACCTTGATCCGGTCTTTGACTTGCTCCCAGGCCTTGGTCATCACCCGGTAGAGGTCCTGCGAGTCCTCGGCGATGTTGCCCGGGACACTGGTCGCGGATGCCGTGGTAATGAAATTCATATGGGTGGGTGAGGAGAGGCAGATGACGTGAAAACCGGCCCCCCAGAAGGCTTTCTGCAGAAAGACCATGCTGGAGGCGTAAAAGCTGCTGCCGGTCCCGGCGATGACGAAAATCAGCGGCGCCGCCTGCTTCTGATAGCTCAGGGTGTACAGGAACTCCCGTTGATACCAGAACACGTCGGGCATGGGACGGTCAGGAAAAACCTTCAACCCCAGGAGCTCATAGTCGACCTTTTTGGGCAGCTTATCCCACTCGAGCACCTCGGGGGTCCCGACGATGGTCGCTACGTAGGGATCGTCGACTTTGTAGTCATAGGCCGCCGCCTGGGTCCCGCTGAACCCCACGATCACGGCACAGATCAAAACCAACACTAGTCTCTTCACGCTGCCTCCTTTTTGACGACTTCGTAAAAAGTCCAACTTTCCGCCTGCGGCGGATTGCGCTTTCCGCCTGCGGCGGACGCGCCTTGAATTTGGAACTTTTTACAAAGTCGTAGGTAAATCGACTTTTTACGAGCCCACCCGTATTGATTCTCTGCGATGCGCCTGCTGAAATTAGGTTTACGGATGTCGCCTGAACTGACAGCCGTTCGCCAATAAATTCAGGACAGTATGGACAGATACCGATATTGCTATGTAGCACAGACACTCAGCGCCGAGCAAGCGTTGTTTTTCATTGACCGGCCTTTAGCGCCCCGCCCCAGGCGTTCCAAATAAAAACCCCGCACGCTGCCGCCGTGCGGGGTTTCTTGTTTTCGCGAACGTGGATCGGCCTATTCTTCCTTGAGCTTCTCCTGCAGGTTTTCCCGCAGCAGTTCGCCGAAGGAGGTCGTCTTCTGGGAGCCCAGGTTGTTGACGTAGTCGCTGAGGAGTCCCTGCTCGCCTTCCATCTCCAGACGCTTGACGGAAAGCCCGATGCGCCGCTCGTCGCTGTTGATGGTCATCACCCGGGCGGTGAGCATCTCCCCGATGTTGTAGCGGCCGACCGGCGTCTTGATCTTCTCCTTGCTGATCTCCGAGACGTGCACGAGGCCCTCGATGCCCTCCTCGATCTCCACAAAGATGCCGAAATCGGTCACGTTGGTGATGGTGCCGTTGATCTCGCTGCCCACCTTGTAGCGTTGGCCCACCGTCTTCCAGGGGTCCTCCTGAAGGTGCTTGATGCCGAGGGAGAAGCGTTCGTTCTCTTTCTCGATGTCCAGCACGATGGCCTGGACGGTGTCGCCCTTCTTGTAGATCTCGGAGGGGTGCTTGATGCGCTTGGTCCAGGAGATGTCGGAGATGTGCACCAGGCCGTCGATGCCCTCGTCGATCCCGATGAAGATGCCGAAATCCGTGATGTTCTTGATCTTGCCCTCGATGGTCGTGCCGACGGGGTATTTCTCGGCGATCACGTCCCAGGGGTTGGGGGCCGCCTGCTTCATGCCGAGGGAAATCCGCCGGGCGTCCGGCTTGATGTCCAGGACCACGGCCTCCACACTCTCACCCACCGAGACCACCTTGGAGGGGTGCCGGACCTTGCGGGTCCAGGACATCTCGGAGACGTGAATCAGGCCCTCGATACCCTCCTGCAGCTCCACGAAGGCGCCGTAGTCGGTCAGGCTGACCACACGCCCCGTCACCTTGGAGCCGACCGGGAACTTCTGCACCGCCATGCTCCACGGATCCGGGGTAAGCTGCTTCATCCCCAGAGAGACCCGCTCTTTCTCGAGGTCCAGGTTAAGGACCTTCACGTTGATCTGGTCGCCCATGCGGAACATGTCGGAGGGGTGCTTGACACGCCCCCAGGAGATGTCGGTGATGTGCAGCAGGCCATCGACCCCGCCCAGGTCCACGAAGACGCCGTACTCGGTGATGTTCTTGACCGTGCCTTGCAGTACCTTGCCCTCGTGGATGGAGGACAGGGTCGCGGAGCGCTTGGACTCGCGCTCTTTTTCCAGCAGCACCCGCCGGGAGAGCACGATGTTGCTGCGTTTGCGGTTGTATTTGAGAATTTTGAAATCGAAGGTCTTGCCGACCATTTCATCCAGGTTGCGGATGGGCCGCAGGTCCGCCTGGGAGCCGGGCAGAAACGCCAGGACCCCGATGTCGACGGAGAAGCCGCCCTTGACGCGGCTGGAGATGGTGCCGGTGATCGTGCCGTCGTCGTCGTGGCACTTCTTGATGCTTTCCCATACCTTGACGTTGGCGGCCTTGTCCTTGGACAGGATGACGCGCTCGTCCTCGTCGTCCCACCATTCCACCATGACTTCGATGGTGTCGCCGATCTTGGCGGTGATGTTGCCGTCTTCCCCCCGGAACTCATTGATGCGGATCTGGCCCTCGGACTTGTAGCCGATGTCGACCAGCACCAGGTCCTTGTCGATCGATGTGATCACCCCGGTGACGACTTCGCCTTCCTTGAACTGGCCGAAGCTGTCCTCGTACATCATCATGGAGGGTTCCCCGGGGTCTTGACTCGAATCCTTCCCGGCCGCGGTTGCTTCCGCCGCTTTGCGCACCACTTCGTCTTCAGAGTTGGTTGTGACGTTGACCATAAATACTATCTTCCCCCTTGGCCTGCGAATTGAAATCCCGAAATAACCGGATACTTGTAGCAGAATGGCGGAAAAAAGCAACTATAAAATTTCAGATAGCGGAGTAGTGACCCGAGCGCCGGCATGGCGCAGAGCGCTTCACCCGGCAGCGCGTGCGACATGGCCCAGCATCAGTTCAACCACCTGCTCGATGGTGATCGCGGAGGAGTCGATCCGGATCGCGTCGACGGCCGGCCGCAGGGGCGCAAGGGCCCGGGTGCTGTCCTGTTCGTCGCGGCGGCGCATGTCGCGCTCCACCTCTTCCAGGCTTACCGGGCTCTGGCCCTGCAGTTCGGCAAAGCGGCGTTGGGCCCGGGTCTCTTCCGAGGCGCTCAGGAAGAACTTGACGTCCGCCGCGGGGAAGACCACGGTGCCCATGTCACGGCCCTCGAAAACAGCCGCCTTTTCGCGGCCGAGCTCCCGCTGCACCTGCAGCAGGAACGCTCGCACCGCAGGCCGCGCGGAGACGGCCGAGGCCAGCATGGAGATCTCGGGCGTGCGGATGCGGTCGGTGATGTCTTCGCCGTCGGCCGTCAGCCTCAGCCCCTTTTCCGTGCGCTGCAAGCCCAACCGAAGGCCCGCGAGCATCCGCGCCAGAGCGGCGTCGTCGCCGGGCGGAACCCCGCGTGTTTTGGCGCCATAGGCCACCCCGCGATAGAGGGCGCCGGTGTCGATGTAGCGGTAGCCCAGCCGGTCGGCCAGCGCCCGGCTGACGGTGGTCTTGCCGGCGCCGGCCGGGCCGTCGATGGTAATCAGAAGTTTTTTCATGGATTACCTGTAACTCAGGTAGATAGGCTGAAGGCAGAAGACTGAAGGAAAAGACATATGTGACCTCACAACGCCAAAACCGTTTGGAACCGTTGACAGGTATTTGGTGTCATGGATGATTATTATGGACCTTCAGCCTTCAGCCTAAACGCCTGAAGTTCCAATTCCGTTACACCCTTAGCACCTGCCGCAGCGCTTCCACAAATCGCGCATTCTCCTCCGGCCGGCCGACGCTCACCCGGAGGTGCTCCGGGTAGCCGTAGCTGGCGAGCGGGCGGACGATGACACCCCGGTCGAGGAGGCTCTCGAAAACCTCACGCGCGGGTTTGGGCACACGGAAGAACAGGAAGTTGGAATGGGTCGGAAGGCACTCCAGCCCGAGCGCGCCGAGGGCGCGCTGCAAATAATCGACACCCGCGTGCACGACCCGCAAGGTCTCGTTCAGGAACTCGTCGTCGTCCAGGGCCGCGACGGCGGCTTTCTGCGCCGGCAGGTTGACGTTGAACGGCTGCCGCACCCGGTTCAGGACCTCGGCCACAGCGGGCGGCATGATGCCGTAGCCGACGCGCAGGCCCGCCAGGCCGTAGACCTTGGAAAACGTCCGCAGGCCCACCACCAGCCGGCCGGCCCTCACGTAGTCCGCACTGTCCGGGCCGCCCGGCATGCGCACGAACTCGATGTAGGCCTCGTCCAGCACCAGGATGACCGCTGCCGGCAGCGCGGCCATGAACGCCTCCAGCTCCGCACGACCGACGATCGTGCCGGTGGGGTTGTGGGGCGTGTTCAGGAACACCATGCGGGTGCGGGGCGTGAGCGCCGCGGCCATGGCCGCGAGGTCGTTGTGAAACGCCTTGAGGGGCACCTCCACCGGCGCAGCACCGGCGGACCGGGTGACGATCTCGTACATCTGGAACGACGGCCGCGCCATGACCACCTCGTCCCCCGGCTGCAGGAAGGCCGTAGCCAGCATGGCGATGATGTCGTCGGACCCGTTGCCGAGAACGATGTGCTCCGGCGTCAGCTTCAACCGGCCGGCAAGCCTGCGCGTGAGCTCAAAGCCGCCGCTCTCCGGGTAGCGGTGGACACCCGCCAGCATCCCGCGCACGGCCTCGATGGCCTTGGGCGAAGGCCCCAGGGGGTTTTCGTTGGAGGCGAGCTTGATCGAGCCCTGAATGCCGCGCTCGCGCTCGACTTCCTCGACCGGTTTTCCGGGCACATAGGCCGGGATGGACAGGATGTGATCGGGAACCTTGAGATTCACTACAGAACTCCCACTTCTGGGACAGGGTTCATTGTCTGGTTCTGGAAATAAGTTGTATCAGCTGAAAAAAGTTTTGTGGCCTGAACGCTGTATTAAAAATCCGAAATTCAAATATCGAAATTCGAAACAAATTCTAATTTCCAAATGACCTAAATTCGAAACGCATTTGAGAGATTTGGATTCTGGATTTGTTTCGGATTTCGGATTTCGTGCTTCGAATTTTCCATGTCATCGCTGCCCAAAAAGCGTGCCGTGAATTCCATGCACGAAAAAACCGCTGAGCACCGCATCAGGCCCCAGCGGCTGCTTTGCGCCCGGCGTCGAGCGCCTTCATGTTGAGCGGGATGAGCTTGGCCTTTTCGGCGAACTTCTGCGTGACGGCCCCGGTCAACTCTTCGAAGCTCACCACCCGGCTGCGCGCCACGAACGCCGCCAGGGCCACGATGTTAGCCGCCTTGACGTTGCCCAACTCCTTGGCGATCTCCATGATGGGCACTCGCAGCTCATCCACGTCGCTGCGGCCTGCGCCGACGGGGATGATGGAGGCGTTAATGAAGACGACGCCGCCCGGCTTGACCGTGGGTGCGAACTTCTCCAGGGACGGCCGGTTCATGGCGACCAGATGCTGGGGATTGCGGATGATCGGCGAGCCGACCGGCCGGTCGCTGATCACGACGGTGCAGTAGGCCGTACCGCCCCGCATCTCGGGCCCGTAGGAGGGGATCCACACCACTTCGAAGCCGGCATTCATGGCCGCCTGGGCCAGGATCTGTCCCATCAGCATGACGCCCTGACCGCCGAAGCCGGCAAACTGGACTTCACTCTGCATGTTTCCTCCCCGCGGCCGGGTTCAGGCGGCCGGCTTCCGGCGTTTTGTATTCACCCAGAGGAAAGTACGGAATCATCTTCTCCTCCGCCCATTTCAGGGCGTCCACCGGCGTCATGCCCCAGTTCGTGGGGCAGGTGCTGACCAGCTCCACCAGGCTGAAGCAGGTCTTGTTCAGCTGGTAGCTGAAGGCCTTGTGGATCGCCTTTT
>JBFYWS010000035.1:0-4687 GCA_041310935.1 Desulfobacteraceae bacterium
CCCGGGCCGTCGCCCGCTACGTACATCCCCTTGATGCTGGTTTCCAATTCGTTGGTGGTTTCGATCTGGGTGGCGAAGAACTTGATCTCCGGGGCGTAGAGCAGGGTCTCGTCGTTGGAAACGCCCGGAACGACGCAGTTCAATTTATCGAGCCCCTCGATGATATTGGTCAGGATCCGCTCCGGCAGGGCCATGGCGATGTCCCCGCAGACCACGTGGGTGAGTGTCGGGCGGATGTAGCTCTTGTGGATGCGGTTCCAGGTGCTGCGCCGGCCGCGCTTGAGGTCGCCGAAGCGTTGCAGGATGGGCTTGCCGCCGCCGATCAGCGATGCCAGGCTGCCGATGGCCACCCCGTAGGACTGGTTGTCGGTCACGGGCTCGGTGAGCACCACCTTGGACAGGAAGGCGAAGTTCGTGTTCTCCGACTTGCGGTCGCGAAAGGCGTGGCCGTTCACGCAGACGAAGTCGCTGTAGTTCTCCTGGGAGACGAAGCCGCCCTGGTTCGTGCAGAATGTGCGGGTGTGATCGTCGTATTTGGACGTCTGAATGAAGAAGGTGGGGTCGTAGATCACCTCGCAGAGGTCCTGCATGATGTCGTTGTGGACCTCCACCCGCACGCCGACCTCGATGCCGCGCTGCGTGAGCCCGAGCCCGAATTCCTGGGCGAGCTGCCCCATCCAGTCGGCCCCGACTCTGCCCGGCGCGAGGATGACGCGGTCCGCGGCGTAAGTCCTGCGGCTGGTCGCCACCCCGACGGCGCGGCCGTCTTTGATCCGGATCTGCCTGACGTCTTCCGAGGTGTGAAGTGTCACGCCCTTATTGCGGAGATGATCGGCCATGGCGGCGATGTGCTCCGGGAGCCGGTCGCTGCCGATGTGTTTCTGGCGGATGATAAGCAGGTCGATGCCGAAGCGCTTGGCTTTCTTGCGGATGTCGCGGGCGCGCTCCATGTCGGTGGGGTAGACCGGGCCGTCCATCCCGAAGCGGTTGAATATTTTCTCGGTCGCGGCGATCAGGGCTTCGGCCTGCGGCACCGGCATAAATTGGGACAGATCGGTCTTGCCCAGCTTGTAGATGTAGTTCAGCTTGCCGTCAGAGAAAAGGCCCGCCCCGCCGATGCCGCTCAGGATGTCGCAGGGCTTGCATTTGAAGCATTCGCGGTAGTCGTTGATGCGGCAGTGGCGCTTGGAGGGGGTTTTGCCCTTCTCGATCACCAACACCCGCAGATCGGAATTCTCGCAGATGTGGTAGGCGGCAAAAAGGCCGGCCGGCCCGGCGCCGACCACGATGACGTCGTAATCTTTCGTTGAGCGGGCGGTCGCCATCGCTCCTCCCTGGCAGAGGGTTGCCGGAACGATCCAGTGGGTGAGCCGGCGGGGTTTAGCTCCGCGGGTCAGATCTCTCCCTTGGTGACGGGCATGGACTTGAGCGTTGGGTCTTCCTTTTTGTGGGGGTGCGGCGGGCCTGAATCCTGCTTGAACGCAAACCGGAGACGCTGCAGCGCCGTGAAGTTGGCGAAAACGGCGACCATCCAGATGGCGATCGTCAGTGCCACCGGGTGAATCAGCGCGCCCGCCCCCAGGAAGACGATGCGCTCCGGCCGCTGCATGATGCCCACCTTGGCGGAAAAGCCGAGGCTTTCGGCCCGCGCCCGCGTGTAGCTGACCATGAAGGAGCCGCAGAGGGCCAGGAATGTCCCGGCCGAGCTGAAATAATCCCGGGTCAGCAGAAAATAGCCGCCGATGCCGAAGAGCATGGCGAACTCGGCGTACCGGTCCACCGAGGAATCCAGCAGCGCCCCGAAGCGGGAGGCCTTGCCCGAATTGCGGGCGAGGCTGCCGTCGATGGAGTCGCACAGGCCGCCCAGCAGGACGAGGGCGCCTCCGAGGCGCGGGCTCTGCAGGAAGAAGGCGACCGCCGCAAAAGAAGTGATGATGACGCCGGCGACGGTGAAGGTGTTCGGGTTCATTCCCCAGCGCGTGAACAAGCGGATCAGCGGCGCGATCAGCCGCATGTAGGCGTTTTGAATGCGCTCGGGGATCAGCCGTCGGTTGGATGGCGTCATCGGCAGGCCCTTGTACAGGCGTTCGGGTTCCGGGGCGGGTCGGAATAACGGTTTTCCGGAACCGCAAAGCCGTTTTGATCTTTTCTAATCTCTGGATATTTATACCGTATGAGGGCGCATGTCAATGCAGCCGCGGATTACACCGCCGACATCAGGTCCGAACTCGTGGGGGACTTCAGCGCGTCAGGCGCGGGGAATCCTTGCGGCCGTCGAGTGTCCGGCGCAGGCGGTCGCGCTCGGCGCGCGCCTGGCGGAGCCTGGTCTGGATCGCCTCTTTTTTTTCCATGGGGGCCGCGGCGAGTTCTGTTTCCAGCCGTTCGACCTCCTGCCGGAGGCGGTAGAGGTCCTTTGCGATCAAACGGATAGACATGGGCGCTCCAATCTCCGGTTGCAAATCATACTGCCGGCTGTGTATATTAAAAACAGACAGGGTTCAAGGGTTCGAGGGTTCAAGGGTTCAAGAGTTAGAAGGCGCGAGGGTTCGAGGGGTTCGAATAACATGGAATTCGATCTGGCCGCATACCTTAACCAACCGCTCCGCATCGGGGGGAAAACCATCCCGAAGCGGCTGGTGTTTGCGCCCATGACCTATCTCGGCCACGTCGCCTTCCGCGAACTGCTGAGCGGCTTCGGCGGATTCGGGCTGCTTTTTTCCGAGATGTGCAGTGCCAAGACGATTCCCACCGAAAACCGCCATGTCTCCTCGTTTTTCAAGTGGCGGGACGAGGAGTTGCCCCTGCTGGTGTGCCAGATCCTCGGATCGGAGCCGGAGCGCATGGCGGAGGCTGCGCGGCGGATTGAGGCCGAGGGCTTCTTCGGGGTGGACGTTAATTTCGGGTGCGCCAACAGCACCATCTGCCGCCGCAGCTGCGGTGCGGCCGTGCTGAAAACACCCGATTTGGCCGGTGTGATCGTGGAAAGGATCCGCAAGGCGGTCACGCTGCCCGTGCTCGTCAAGTTCCGCACCGGCTGGCAGGACCGCCCCGAGGCCGCGGTCGCCATGGCCCGGCGTTTCGAGGAGGCCGGGGCCGACGCGGTGACCTTTCATCCGCGGGTCGCTCCTGACCGACGGGCCCGGCCGCCGCGCTGGGAATATATCGGGCTGGTCAAGCAGGCCCTGAAGATCCCTGTTTTCGGCAACGGCGATGTATTCGATGCGGATGCCTGCCGGCGGATGCTCCAGCTGACGGGCTGCGACGGGGTTGCGCTGGGAAGGATCGCCGTGGCCCGGCCCTGGGTTTTCGCCGACTGGACCGAGGGGTTCACGCCGGGGCCGGAGATCTTCCACGCCGCCGCGCAAGAGCTTCTCGCTCTCATGGCCCGGCACTTCGACGAAAGGGCCGCGGTGCGCCGCTACCGCAGATTCACCCTCTATTTCGCCGCGAACTTTTCTTTCGGGCACAGCCTCTACAGCCGTATTCAGAACGCCGAGAGTCTTCCGCAGATCGCGGCCGCACTCGATGCCTTTTTTGCCTCCCCGCCGGATCTGGCGGCAGCTCCCAACATGAATTTTTTTCAGTAGCGCGTAAAAAGATCGAGTTGAGAGTCGGTTTTCGGCGGCGGGTTTTCGGCCGGCGATACGGCCGGCAGATCGAAAACCGGGCCTGCGGCGTCGGAGTGGGAGACCTCGAACCCATCCTTGTTGTGGACGCGCACGTCGGCGAGCGGGTTCAGGAACAGTTCGGTTTCCTGGCGGGTGACCACCGGGAAATTGTAACGGCGGTTGAGGTGTGTGAGAGTGCGTCCGGTGTCGCGGCACTGCCGGATGAAGTCGATGTGGCTGTCGATCCGGGAGCGCACCCGTTCGTTGGCGAATCCGACGATTTCGCGGATGCGGTGGAAAATGCTCTCGGCGAAGTCGGGCTCGATCTCGAAGCCGATGCTGTTCCGCGCCGCTGCCGCCGCGGCCTTCAGGGTGGTGCCGGTTCCCAGAAAGGGATCGAGCACCGTGTCGCCCTTCGCGGAGAACATACTGATCAGCCGATAGACCAGTTCGAAAGGGAAGGCTCCGCTGCGGCGACGCGGCCCGTCCTTTTCGAGACCCTGGCGGGTGCCTTTCAGATCGAACCACACGTCGGAATACCAGACATTGCGCTCCTCCCAGAAGATGGCGCTCTCGCGGCGCCGCTGCTTTTCCCGCGAATGGGTAAACTCCCGCTTGGGGCCTTTGCGCAGCACCAGGATAAGCTCGTGCTCCAGCGTCACGTAGGCGCCGGCCGGCAGCATGCCGGAGCCCATGAACTTGTTCGGCGAATTGGTCTGCTTGCGCCACAGGATGGCCGGCAGCGGCGTGAACCCAAGCTCGAGACAGCGGGTGAGAATTCTCGCATGGTTCGGGTAGAGCATGAAGGTATCGCCGATCGTTCGGGTCGCATCCCCGATGTTGATGCAGGCGAAGCCGCCCGGCCTGAGAATGCGATGCGCCTCGGCCCACACCGGGTCCAGCACGCGGTGCATGGCTTCGAAAGCGGCGAGCCCCTGCTGCTGCGCGAGCGCTTTGCGGGCGGCCGGACTCAGGCGCGTGAACAGCCCATCCCACATTTCAATCATGGGGTAGGGCGGCGAGGTGACGATGAGGTCCACACTCCCGGCGGGCAAGGCCGGCATGCGCTCTGAATTTTC
>JBFYWS010000041.1:0-6638 GCA_041310935.1 Desulfobacteraceae bacterium
TCGTGGGCGACCCCGGCCGCCAGGCGCCCCATGGACGCCATTTTTTCCGATTGGGAGAGTTGGGATAGGATCGCATTCAACTTGGCCTCGGCCGCTAGTTTGTCCCTAAGATCCTTGTAGATCCCCATGGTGGCGATTTCTTCATCGTCCTCGTACAAGATGGAGGCCGTCAGCTCCACGGGGATTTCCTCTCCTTTGGAGTTGAGGATGACGATCTGCCGGGCGGCGAGCTTCCCCACCCCACCGAACGCGCGGTTTTTGAGCATTCTCATGATGTCGGCGGCGGTGCCGGCCGGGTAGAGTTTCTCCACGCGTATTTCGCGTGCGGCCCTTCCGGCCGAATACCCGAACAGGTCCTCGGCGGCGTGGTTCATCAGCAGAATGTTGCCGTACCGGTCGGCGGCCACGATCGCCATGGGTGAACTTTGGATGAGTTTTTCAAGAAACTCCTTCGTCTCCTTCAGGGCCTTCTCGAGAGTTTTCAACCGGGTGATGTCCCGGACGCTTTCCATGATGTAGGCGATCTCGCCGGACTCGTCCAAGATCGGTGAAAACACGCGGTCTTCCCACATCTGCTTATGGGTGCGGGTGAAGATCCGGCGCGTGATGGTGTGTCCCTTTTTTTCCATCAGGACCCGGGACAACGGGCAGTTGGTTTCAGGGCAGCAATCGGCATTATAAAAAACCTGATAGCAGTTTTTATTAACGACCTGGTCCATCGTCATCCCGTATTTTTGCAGAAATATACGGTTGGCGGACTGAATCTTCTTGTCCGGTGTCATGATCAGCGTGGGGAAGGACAACGAGTCGAATACGCGCACACGCCAATCCATCTCAGCCGGAAGCGGGTCATTCATGCGTTGGTCCCTTAATGTGCGGCTCATGGCAGGCGAAAGCACTCTGCCAAGGCCGCCTTTGCCGATTCCGCCGTCCCGTCGGGGACGACCAGATAGGCCATGCTGCCCGAGAACCCTGCGAGCAGAAGCCCGGCCTTTTTCTCACGAAGTTTTTCGAGCGCGGTGGCGGCGATGCCGTACCGCTCATAAAAATGAGGCCCCTGGAAAAGCACCATCTCCACCGGTTGCATGCCTATCTCTGCGTCCATGGCATCGCCGGCCGAAGGCCGGCCGAACGCCTCCAGTATGGCGGGGATATCCTCCGGCGGGGCGACGGCATATAGGGTGGCCGTCCCGTCAGGCTCGCATTGGAGCATCACGAATGAGAATTTCCCGGCCGGCGGTGCGGGCGATGACACCTGGCGGGCGCTTTGCGGCAAGGGTTCAAAGCCCAGCGGTGTCCGCACCATCACCACGCCCGTGACCGTGTGCAGGCCATAGGACTTGGCGATGGGTTCGAAGTAGACGGCGATGGTTTCCATTTCAGGCTATCGGGTGACCGGTTTGACCCGGAACTCGGGCGCGAACGGGGCGTGATGGTCCGGCAACCCGAACACTTCCCGAAGGCGTTGGCTCGCCCGTCCCAGTTCTTCGAATGCGGTGACAAATGTCAGTGCCGAAAGGGTCGAGGCAACCCCGAAAACGGGCAGACGGGATTCGGCAAATAGTTTCAGGGAGCGCGTGAGCGCTTCCAGTCGGCGCTCATGGGGGAAAAAAGTCAGCAGTCCGACGGAGTTGACCGACCGGCAGGTCCAAAGCCCCCCCGCGGCTTCCGCCGCGAGCCATTCGACAAGCTTGATTTGGTCCGCCGCTACGCACAAGCAAACCCGGGTCCGGTCCACCGAGCGGGAAACGGATAAATAGAACAGGTTCATCTGGCGCCCGGCCAAGGCCTTCAGCACGTCCACCTCGGCGCCGATGGGCGGCACGTCGGCGGACAGCACCGCCAAGGCCAGCTCTTCGCTGAACTTCATCCCACCCAGGGGGATCAGATCCGCCATGTCAACCGTCTCGATTCCCGGCAGTTGCCGTCGGTTCGGTCGTCCGGGGCCGTCATCCGAGTGCCGATGACGGTCTCGGCCGCCTTTCTCAACCGGCTGGTTAAAGATTGTCGTTCACCATCGCCACAAGTTTGTCCAGGTCGATGGGTTTGGGGACGTAATCGTCGGCCAGGGTCTTCTTCCCGTCATGGTGCGTGTAGCTGGTGGTGGTCACCGCATCGGCCACCGCCGTGAGCAGGATCACGGCGATGGTCTTGTACTGCGGGTCAGCCTTGATTTCATCGCAGAGCTGGTAGCCGTTCTTGCGGGGCATCATGACGTCCAGGATCATCAGGTCCGGCTTATCCGCCCGGATTTTCTCCCAGGCTTCGACGCCGTCGTAGGCCTTGGTCACCCGGAAGTCTTTGCTTTCCAGCTTCATCGCCAGGGCTTCGACCAGATCAGGATCGTCATCTACGACCAGGATGTGCTTTTGAGCGCTCATCGGTATCTCCTTTAGATGGGTTTAAGATGCATGCCTTTGTGCTTCGCTTCAAACGGTCGGTCGCGGGTAAAGCCCGGCCCGCCGGACGATTTCCGGAACTCGTTGCTCCCACTCGATGGCCATGATGTGGAAGCCGTGAACGCCCTCGACCGTTTTAAGACGTTCGATGGTTTCGACGGCGATGGTGATCCCCTCCTCCGCCTGTTTGTCCTTGGGAAGCGCCGCGAGCCGCTGGACCAGCGCGTCGGGCACATCCATTCCCGGGACCTTCTTCTGCATGTACCGGGCCATACCGGCGGACTTCAAAGGGGTGATCCCCGCCATGATGAACAGGTTCTCGTGCAGGCGCCGCTTGCAAACCCCTTCCATCCACTTTTCGAATTTGTCAAGGTTGTAGATGCACTGCGTCTGGATGAAGTCCGCGCCGGCATCGGCCTTCTTTGCTAGACGCCGGACGCGCAGCTCGAACGGATCGGCAAAGGGATTCGCCGCCGCCCCGATGAACATTTTCGGCGGGTTGGCGATCTCATCGCCTCCCTGGAATTTTCCCTGATCCCGCATGGTGCGCACGGTCTGGATGAGCTGGATCGAGTCCAGGTCGTAGACGTTGGCCGCCATCGGGTGGTCCCCGAAATGCGGATGGTCGCCCGACAGGCACAGCATCGTGTTGATGTCGAAGGCGTAGGCCCCCAGAAGGTCACTTTGCAGTGCCAGTCGGTTGCGGTCGCGTGTGACCATCTGCAGGATTGGGTGCAGCCCCATCTGCCGGATCAAAATGCAGGCCGTGAGGCTGGACATTCGGACCATGGCGGTCTGGTTGTCCGTGACGTTCACCGCGTCCACGTAGCCCCTTAGCATTTCAGCTTTTTCCCGGACCTTATCCGGCAACGCCCCCCGGGGCGGCCCGCATTCGGACGTTACGGCCAGGTGGCCGGCTTTGAACATTCTCTCGAGTACGCTTTCGGTCTTCATCACATCAAATCCTCTCTGACGATTTTGCGAGGTCCGCCGCCCCGGCCGCTGCGCCAGTCTTTTGCCGGCAATATGGCCTCGTAACGCTCTTCCAATCCGAGGGCCTTCAGGCGGTCCCAGATCAGCTGCCAGACGCAGTCGACATCCGGGCTGATTTCACATTTGCCCTTGCTCGAGCCGCCGCAGGGGCCGTTCTGCAGCCGTTTGGAGCACCGGGCGATGGGGCAGATGCCGCCAGTGACCCCGAGCAAGCAATCCCCGCAGCCCTGGCAGCGTTCGGCCCACACGCCCGGGCGCTCGGAGGCCCCCATGAACTTCGTGTTGACCCCGGGGAACACCATCTTGTCCTTGAAGCGCCGGGCGATCTCCTGCACCCCGCAGCCGCAGGCCAGCGAGAGCACCGCGTCGGCCTGATCGATGTAAGGAACAAGCTGCTCGACGTATTCCGGGTCGCACTGGCGCTCCAGCGTCATTTCCTGGATGTGGATGATCCGGCCCGCCTTCATGGAAGCGACCTGCAGGGCGGAGGACAGCAGCGCCACTTCTTTGCGACCGCCCGCCGAGCAGACCGTCACGCATTCATTGCACCCGACCAGCAGAAGATTCTTGTACGGCGAGACAAAGTTTATGATTTCCTGAATAGGCTTGCGCTCGGCGGTGATCATAGTGCGGCACTCTCCTTATTGGCCGGTGAAACGTTGTGGGGGTCGCGGGTCTTGCTGGCCCCCATGAGGTTGACGGGATTGGGGCCCAGCCGGCGGATTTTATCCGTAAACGCTTCGGCGACCGCCGCAAAGCGCTCTCCCATGCCGGCTGACATCATGATCATCTCGATGCGCTCCGGCTCGATGCCGATGTCTTTCAGAAGCCGCTTCACGTAAGCCACCCTCCGGGCGGCCTTGGCATTGCCACTTTTGAAGTGGCAGTCCCCCTCCAGGCAGCCGGCGACGTAGACGCCGTCCGCCCCCCGTTCGATGGCCTGCATGAGATGAATGACGTCCACTTTCCCGCTGCACGGCACGCGGATGATCTTGACGTTGGGCGGATAGGAGAGCCGCAGGCTGCCGGCCATGTCCGCCGCTGTGTAGGCACAGTAGTGGCAGCAGAAGGCCACGATGACGGGTTCAAAGTCCTTCATCAGTTCAACCTTTCCAGTAGCCCGTTCAACTGGGCCGTGATCACGTCGTCCTCGAACCGGACCAGCTCGATGGCTTTCGCAGGGCATTCGGCCGCGCAGGTCCCGCAGCCGTGGCAGCGGGTGGCATCGATTTCAGAGACGCCGTCCGCATTGATGAATGGAATGTGATAGGGGCAGGCCCGGACGCACAAGAGGCAAGCGGCGCATCGGTCGCGGTCCACCCGCGCAGCGACGGCCCCGAGGTTGATCACGTCCCTGGCGAGCAGCGTCTGGACCCGCGCCGAGGCCGCCAGCGCCTGGGTGATGCTTTCCCGGACGCTCTTGGGTCCGTGGGCCGTACCGGCCACGGTGAAACCCGGCACGGAAAGCTCCACCGGTCGGAGCTTGACGTGGTCCTCCAGAAAGAATCCGTCCGCGGTGCGGTTGAGGTGAAATATGGCCGCGAGATCCTCGGTTCCCTCCTCGTCGGCCACGAAGCCGGTGCTCAGCGCCAGGCAGTCGCACTCGACCTCAAGCCGCCTTCCCAGAACTCGTTCCTCGAAAGACACTATAAGCTTGCCCCCGACGGTGCTCACGTCGGGTTTGGCGTTCTCCTCGTACTGGACAAAGACCGCCCCGAGCTTGCGCGCCTCGATGGCGTAGTCTTCCTGGAAACCGGTGGTCCGCATGTCGCGGTAGAGCACGAAAATCCGGGCATCTGGGTTGAGCCGGCGGATCCGCGGGATGTTCTTGATCGCACTTTGGCAGCATATCTTGGAGCAGTTTGGGTTCTCCGGCGTCCGCGAGCCCACGCACTGGATCATTACCACTGTGTCCCAGGAGGCCACCCGGTCCGGATGGTCTTCGATGAGGCCGTCCAGATCGAGCTGGGTCACGACGTCGCCGTTTTTCCCCAGAAGGTACTCCGCCGGCCGCCGGGCGAGCGCACCGGTGGCGAGAATTGTGGCGCCGTGCCGGATTTGGCGGTAGAGCATCCGGGGCCCCGCCTGCAAGCCGGTCGAAAATGCCCCCGGCATGCCCGAGTGGTCGACGATGATCGTCTGGGTCAACACCTCGATGCGCTTGTGGCTCAAGGTGCGATCGGCCAGCGCGCGGACATGGGCGCCGATGTCGTCGCCCTCCAAGCTCTTGCGGAGTTGCCCGGCCAACCCACCCAGCTCGCGCATGCGTTCGACCAAGATCACCTTGAAACCCTGATCGGCCAGGTTCAGGGCGGCGCTCATGCCGCTGACGCCTCCCCCGACGACCAGCACGTCCTTGTTCATCGGAAGGACCAAGTCGGTGTGCGGCCGGTGTAAGCCGACGCTGGCGACTGCCATGCGCACCAGATCCTTGGCCTTCTCGGTCGCCTGGTCGGCCAGGTGCCCGTGAACCCAGGTGTCCTGGTCGCGGATGTTGGCGATCTCCACCAGATACTTGTTCAGGCCGGCCTTGCGCAGGGTGTTTTGAAACAGCGTCTCGTGGGTCCGGGGGGAACATCCGCCGATCACGATGCGGTTCAACCCCTTCTCCCGGATGCTGTTTTCGATGCGCTCCATGGCGGCGCTGGAGCAGCCGTGCCCGGCCATTTCCGCGACGACGACCGCGGGCAGCGCCGCGGCGTGGGCGACGACGGCTGCGACGTCGATAACGCCGCCGATGTTGAACCCGCAGTCACAGACAAAGACGCCGATGCGCGGCGGTTCACCGGCGACATCGCGCTCCGGCGCAAGCTCTTCCCCGGCGCCCGCGTCCGGTTCGCGAGGTCCCGCGGCCTGCATGGCCAGGCAGGCGGCCGCACTGGATTGAACGATGGTTTCGGGGATGTCTTTCGGGCTTTCAAAGGTGCCGCAGACGTATATCCCCGGTCGGGATGTGGAAACCGGGCTGAAGCCCCCGGTCGCGGCGAAGTGATGCCGGTTCATCTCGATTCCCAATGCCCGCCCCAGGGCCTCGGTTTCGGCCGAAATCCGGAAACCCGTCGCGAGCACCACCATGTCGAACGGTTCCGTTTCGAGACGGTTGTTCTCTTCGCGCAGGTAGGCGATCCGCAGCTGCCCGGCATCGTCGCGCACCACGCTGTGAGGGCGGCAGCGTACGAAACGAACGCCGTACTCCCTGATGGCGCGCTGGTAGTAGAGTTCGTAGTCCTTCCCCGCGGTGCGGAT
>JBFYWS010000047.1:0-5889 GCA_041310935.1 Desulfobacteraceae bacterium
GCCGCCACGCTCGAGGCCCGGATAATGTCCTGGCCGGCAGCCGGAAAAAGGGCGAGCGGCCCCAGTTTCGAGCCGATCGCTTCGTTGTACCGTCTGGCGCCGTCCCCTACGAACAGGCAGGTTTCGTGGATCCCGTCCAGGGCGTCCGCTATCGAAAGCACGACCTCGCGGCCCTCCCGCTCCAAGCGCCCGTCGCGCGCACGGTAGCGTGCGGCATAGACCTCGCCCTTCCGGGCATCGAGCATCGCACAGATCAGGTGCGGCCAGGGCAGGCACGGCTGCGCCAGGGCCTCCAAGCTGGAGACCCCTGCCACGGGTTTGGCGGCCGCAAACGCCAGGCCTTTGACCGTGGCAACCCCGATGCGCAGCCCCGTGAAGGAACCCGGGCCGACGCAGACTGCCAGGCCATCCAGCCCGTGCACCTCTATTTCCGAAAACTCCAGAACCATCCGGATCAGACGCAAGAGGTGCGTGGAATGGGTCCCCGTCGGCCCGGTGGTGATCTCGCAGGCCAGTCGGTCCTGGTCCACCACGGCCACGCTGCAGGCCCGCGTGGAGGTGTCCACGGCGAGAAGTTTCACCGGCGTTTGCCCCGCGGCCTGACCATGGCCTGCGCGAGAACCTCGTCCATGGTTTTGACGGGTACGAATTTCAGCTTGCGCTTCAGCAGGTTGGGCATGTCCGATAGATCCTTGACGTTTTTATGCGGAATCAGGACGGTGTGAATGCCGGCCCGCAAGGCCCCCAGGGCCTTTTCCTTGAGGCCGCCGATCGGCAGCACCCGGCCCCGCAGGGTGACCTCGCCGGTCATGGCCACATCGTTGAGGATGGGCCGGCCGGTCATGGCGGAGACGAGCGCTGTCGCCATGGCAATCCCGGCGGAGGGGCCGTCCTTGGGGATGGCGCCCGCCGGCACATGGATGTGCACGTCCGTGGTGTCGAAGTTTTGTTTCTTGCCCTTGGCATCGCGCACGTAGGCGCGCGCATAGGTCACGGCGGCCCGGGCCGATTCCTGCATCACCTCGCCAAGCTGGCCGGTCACGATCAGATCGCCCTTGCCCCGGATGAGGGAGGCCTCCACGTAGAGGACTTCACCGCCCACCTGGGTCCAGGCGAGGCCGGTCGCAAGCCCGACCTGGTTCTCCTCCTGGTCCATCTCGGGGATAAACTTCGGTGCGCCGAGGTACTTGGGCAGCGTCTTCCGGCTTACGTGCGCCGGCTTGCGCTTGCCTTCGGCGATCCGACGCGCGACTTTCCGGCAGAGGTTGCCGATCTCCCGCTCCAGGTTCCGCACCCCGGCCTCGGAGGTGTACTCGCCGATGATCTGGCTCAGGGCTCCGTCGCTGAAGGTAATCTGCCTGGGCTTGAGCCCGTTTTCCCGCACTTGTCGCGGGATCAGGTGCGTGCGCGCGATCTGCAGTTTTTCCTCCTCGGTGTAGCCCGAAAGATTTATCAGCTCCATGCGGTCGAGCAGCGCCATGGGGATGGTGTCGGTGATGTTGGCCGTCAGGATGAACATCACCCGGGACAGATCGAAGGGCAGATTCAGATAGTGGTCGCTGAACGCGGCATTCTGCTCCGGGTCGAGGGCCTCCAGCAGGGCCGAAGAGGGATCGCCCCGGAAATCCGAACCGAGCTTGTCGATTTCGTCCATCATGAAGACTGGGTTGTTGGCGCCGCTCTGTTTCATGCTCTGGAGGATGCGCCCTGGAAGGGAGCCGATGTAGGTGCGGCGGTGCCCTCGGATCTCGGCCTCGTCGCGGATGCCCCCCAGGGAAATGCGCACGAACTTGCGCCGCACGGCGGCGGCGATGGCCTTGCCCAGCGAGGTCTTGCCCACGCCGGGAGGGCCGACGAAGCACAGGATCGGGCCTTTCATCCTGGGGTTGAGCTTGCGCACGCTCAGGTACTCGAGAATACGGTCCTTGACCGATTCCAGGCCGTAGTGCTCGCGGTCCAGCAGTTCCCGCGCCTTGCGGATGTCGATGACGTCCTGGGTGGACTTACTCCACGGCAGCTCCACCAGCCAGTCCAGGTAGGAACGGATCACCGTGGACTCGGCCGAGTCCGGGTGCATCTGATCGAGGCGTTTGAGCTGCTTCAGGGCTTCGGTGTTCGCCTCCTTCGGCATCTTGGCCTTTTTGATCTTTTTCTCGTACTCTTCGATTTCGATGGAGCGGTCATCGTGCTCCCCGAGTTCCTTATAGATAGCCCGCACCTGCTCGCGCAGGTAGTAATCCCGCTGACTCTTCGATATCTCGTCCTTGACCTCGGACTGAATTTTGGCCTGCATCGCCGACAGTTCGAGTTCCCGCGAGAGCACGTCGTTGACCCGCTTCAGCCGCTCGACCGGGTCCAGGATTTCGAGCAGCGCCTGGGACTCCTCGATCTTCAACCGGAGGTTGGAGGCGACCAGGTCGGCCAGTTTGCCGGGATCGTCGACGTTCTGCAGAATGGAGGTCACGTCGTTGGTCAGCTCGCCGCGCAGGGCCAGAATTTTTTCCGACTGCTCGCGCACGTTGCGCATGAGGGCTTCGACTTCGAGCGTGACCTTCTCCTCCACGGGCGGCTCCGGCAACAGATCGATCTTCACACGGTACGGGGCCCGCTTGCGCATGAATTTTGATATGGTGCCCTTGGCAACCCCCTGCACCAGGACTTTCACGCGCCCGTCCGGCAGCTTGAGGATACGCAGCACGCGGCCCACCGTACCGGTATGGTAGATTTCATCCGTGGAGGGGTTCTCGATGGCCGCATCCTTCTGAGTCGCTAAAAACACGAACCCCGGGCCGCCCACGGCTTCCTCCACCGCGCGCACGGACTTTTCACGCCCGACGAACAGCGGCAGGAGCATGTCCGTGAAAATGACCACATCCCGCACCGGCAGCAATGGGAGCGTCGTCGGAATTTCGGTGGTTTTGTCCTCTTCGTCGATAATGCTGATGAGATCGTCGCGATCTGCTTCGGCCATTTTATCTCCTGTCCGCTGCGCGCTGGGGTGTGTCGCCTCAGAAGAACGTCACGCGGGAAATTTTGGTAGGCAACTGTGGGAAATCGACGTATAATACTAAGACATGTTTCGCCTTTGACAACGGAACCGGTTTTGAACCCGAACGGCTGTCCGCATTTACCAAGGGTGCGGTTTTTCAACACCCTGTTAAGCCAAAAAGGCCGTTAGGTCAATGGGCGGCGGACCCGTGGCAACCTTTTTTGTGTGATTGGGGTGGATGGGAGGCATATGGAGTGGGTGGCATTCGTCTTCGGCCTGTGCATCGGGAGTTTTTTAAATGTCTGTATCTACCGGCTGCCGCTGTCAAAATCCATTGTGCACCCGCGCTCCGCGTGCCCGAACTGCGGACATCCGATCCGGGCCTGCGACAACATCCCTGTCGCGAGCTACCTGGCGCTGCGCGGGCGCTGCCGTGACTGCGGGGTGCGCATCCCGGTGCGCTATCCCCTGGTGGAACTGCTGAGCGGCGCCTTTGCGGCCATGGTGGTGCTCAAGTTCGGTGTCGGCTGGCAGGGTCTGCTGATGTATGGCGTGATCGCGTCCCTGCTCGTCATCACCTTCATCGACATCGACCACTGCATTATTCCCGACCTCATCACGCTGCCCGGTATCCCCATCGGCGTTGCCGCGAGCTTCTTCGGCCTCACGCACGTCGGCCCGCTGCAGTCCCTGATCGGCCTCCTGGCCGGCGGCGGCAGCCTTTTCCTCGTGGCGTGGGGTTACCAGCTCATCACCAAACGTGAGGGCATGGGCGGCGGCGACATCAAGCTGCTCGCCATGATCGGTGCCTTCTTCGGCTGGCAGGGCGTGCTGTTCACGATCTTCGTCGCCTCGCTCAGCGGCAGTCTGGCGGGGCTGGCGCTGATGCTGCGCAGCCACGGAGACATGAAGCTGGCGGTGCCGTTCGGGCCCTTCCTGGCGGTGGGCGCCCTCGGCTACCTGTTCATCGGGCCCGAGGTCCTGGACTGGTACATCTACTGGATGAAACATTGAACGTGAAATCCATTGCGTGCGACTTCCGGCCCTTGGGTGACGCCCGGCGCCGGGACCGAGGCCAAGCATGAAGATCGCCGTGCTGTCCGACATCCACGGCAACATGGACGCGTTTGAGCAGGTGCTGGCCGACATCGACGACCGGGGGGTCGCCTCCGTCCTCAGCCTGGGCGACAACATCGGCTACGGCGCGGAGCCCGAGCGGGTGGTCCAGGCCCTTAAGACCCGCGGGATCCCTTCGGTCATAGGCAACCACGAGTTGGCCGCCAACAAGCCCGGCTTTCTCGGTTGGTTCAACCCCGCGGCCCGCACATCCCTCACCATGACCTTCCGCATGCTGAGCGCGGAGTCGATAGCGTTCATCGCCGGCCTGCCGTACTACCGCGTGATTCATGGCGGCCGGCTGGTGCACGGTTTCCCGCCGGATTCCCCCACTCTCTACCGGTTTCAGGTGCCGCCCAAACGCCAGCAGAAAACGCTGCGGGAGCTTCCGGAGCGCATCTGTTTCGTGGGCCACACCCACGTCCTGGACCTGGTCAGCCACGATGGCAGCCGGCTTGCGGACGTCGCCTTCCAAGAAGGCACCAACCGTCTCGACCCGGCCTTGCAGTATCTGGTCAACATCGGCAGCGTGGGCCAGCCCAGAGACGGGGACCCCCGGGCGAAATACGTGATATGGGACCCTTCTGAAAGCACCCTGGACATCCGCTGCGTTGCCTATGACGTTGAGGCCGCCGCCGCCAAAATCATTGCGGCCGGAATGCCCGCGGAGCATGCACACCGGCTGCTGGGATGAAACGCCTCGGCAAATACATCGTACGCGGCCTTCTCGGCCGCGGCGGCATGAGCAAGGTATTCAAGGTCGAGATCCCGCCGATCGGAAAAATCGTCGCCCTCAAACTCCTGGAGCCCCACCCGGTGCTGGTGAATGTTCTCGGAGCGCCCAGGATCCGCGACCTCTTCCTCGCGGAGGCCACTACACTGGCCCGCCTCCAGCACCCCCACATCGTCGCCATCCGTGATTTCGACGAAGCCGGCGGCAGGCCCTTCTACATCATGGATTACTTCTTCTCCAACCTCGGCCTGCTGCTCGGCGAAAGCCGGCGCACCGAGGAGCCCTCGCGCACGGTGCGCCTGGACCGGGCGATCGACCTCATCCGGCAGACGCTCTCGGGCCTGGCCTGCCTCCACCACCACGGGATCATTCACCGTGACATCAAGCCCTTCAACCTTCTGTTGAACGAGCAGGGCTCCGTCCAGATATGCGACTTCGGCCTCTCCCGGCTGCGCGGCGAAACATTGACCACCCCGCCTCATCTAAAGGTCGGCTCACCGTGGTACGCCGCCCCGGAACAGGAAGCCGACCCCGACAGGGCGGACGCCCGCGCCGACCTGTATGCCGTCGGCGTCACCCTTTATCGGATGCTCACCGGAATGTTGCCGGCCCCCGAGCCGCTCCCGCCGAGCGCCTGCAACCCGGACCTGGACACCGCCTGGGACGCCTTCATGCGGCGCGCCCTGTCCCGAGACCTGCGCGAGCGCTTTCCCAGCGCAGTTGCGATGGGTGAGTCCCTCGAACAGCTTGAGCGGGCGTGGCAAGACCAGCGCGCTCGCATCTGCCGTCTGGCACCACCACCGGAGGTTGCGAGGCCTGGGGTTCAAAACCCCTTGCCGCTGCGCCGGGCCGCACGCAAAATCGAGCCCCGGCGCGCGCGCGTGGATTTCGGGGCGGATGCACTCTGGCGACCCGCGGCCTTCGTGCAGAACGACTTGCACTCGCCGGCCCCGGGACTGCTCCGGGACGACGCCACCGGCCTCACTTGGCAGCAGTCGGGCTCGCCGTACCCCCTCACCTGGCCGGAGGCGAGGGATTACGCGGCCGCCCT
>JBFYWS010000049.1:0-7087 GCA_041310935.1 Desulfobacteraceae bacterium
CGCTTTTGATGGCCCGCAGGGTCTGGATCCCGTCCATGCCCTTCATGCGCACGTCGAGCACGACCATGTCCGCCGGGTTCTGCTGCAGCCAGGTCACGGCCGCTTCACCGCTGTCGACTCCGGAAGCGGCTACACCGCGCTTCTGCATGCGCTTGAGGATGGTCTCCAGAAAATCCGCTTCGTCGTCGACGAACAGAACCCGGAAGTCGCTCACCGCCGCCTCCTGTCTCCACCCCGCCCCAGCAGGGCAGGCTCAGATCGGGAATACCTGACAAAAGTCTCAAATATCACTTATATAAAGTCCCGATTTGTTATTCAACCTTTTTTCGTAACTACTCATGCGTTTAGGCTGAAGGCTGAAGACTGAAGGCAATAATGATCGCACATATCTTTTCCTTCAGCCTTCAGCCTATCTACCTGACTCACGTTATTCCTTGCCCTCCTTTTTTTCCCAGGCGGCTTCGATTTTGGCGACGAGTTCGTCGATCTCGCAGGGCTTGGTCAGGTAATCGTAGGCCCCGAGCTTCATGGCCTCGAGCGCCGTGTCGATCGAGCCGTGGCCGGTCAGGATCAGGGTCTCGGTGAACAGGCCGAGCTTCATGATCTCCTTCAGGGTCGTGATCCCGTCCATGCCGGGCATTTTCAGGTCGAGCACGATCACGTCGAAGTCGGCCTGCTCGAGCTCGCGGATGGCGGCGTCCCCGCTGTTCACGGCGATGACCTTGTACCCCCGGAATGTCAGGAGTTTGGACATGTTTTTGGTGAAGACCGTCTCATCGTCGACCAGAAGAACACGGGAACCGGGCATCGGTTTTCTCCTTTCGTGACCAATTTTCCGCCTGCGGCGGACTGCGCTTTCCGCCTGCGGCGGACCGGCGCTGCGGCTTTCGCGCACGTACGCCTCACATTTTGGTTTGGCCCTCGGCCAGGCTTTCCCGCAGCTCCTTGGGCGGGGTGTAGGGCAGCACGATGGTGAAGTCGGTGCCCGTGCCGGGCTCGCTTTGAACCGCAATGGTGCCTCCCAGGCGCTTGACGATGCTGTAGACGATCGAAAGCCCCAGGCCCGTGCCCTTACCGACCGCCTTGGTGGTGAAGAAGGGGTCGAAGATGCGGCTCAGGTGCGCGGGCGAGATCCCCGAACCCGTGTCCGCCACATGGACCTCCGCCAGTTGGCGCTGGCTGTCGGCGCGGGTGGTGAGACGCACCGACCCGTAGGGTTTCCCGGCGTGCGCGTCGATGGCGTTGGTGATCAGGTTCAGGAAGACCTGCTGCAGCTGGGAGGGGTCGGAGAGCAGCGGCGGCAGGGCCGGGTCCAGCTCAGTGAAAAACTTGATGCCGCCGGAGCGCGCTTCCCGGTCCATCAGATCGACCACCTCCCGCAGAAAGCCGTTCAGGTCCACGGTTTCGATCAGGGACTCGGTCCGGCGCGAGAAGCGCAGCAGGTTCTGGGTGATGCGCTTGCAGCGCTGGATCTGGATGTCGACCTGGCTGAGCGAGTCGTCGAACTGCTCTTTGAATTCAGGTCCCGACATCGGAAAATGTTTGGCGGCGTCCAGCAGGAGCTGGCGTTCGGTCAGGATGATGGCGAGCGGGTTGTTGATCTCGTGCGCCACCCCGGCCGACAGCTCGCCGATGGAGGCAAGTTTTCCGGCCTGCATGAGCTGGTCGCTCAGCCGGTCGGCCTCCGCGTCGCGGCGCTTGATGATGGTGATCATGTGTCGGGTGATGAGCACCGAGACGACCAGGATGCTCAGCGCACTGACGTGCAGGAAGATCAGGGTCCAGGTGTTGGCGTAGTTCACGTCGCCGAAGGCCTCGGCATAGTCCTGCTTCACCACCAGAAGCCAGCGTGGGTTTTTCAGCCAGGCTTGGCAGGCGATCTGCCGGGGGCGCTCCTTGCCGTCGGCGTCCTTCAGGCCCTCCAGGAAGCGGACCTGGATGCCTTCGTGATAGGGCCCAATGGGGTAGGTGGATTTCTCCATGATGGTCCCGCTCATCCGCGGGCTGGTCTGGAAGACCCCCTCCGCGTTCAACAGGTAGGCCTGGCCGGTCTTGCCGATGCGGACGTTTTCCACCAGCGAGCGAAAGGCCTCGGTGTTGATGGTGGCGCGCAGAATCCATTTCTGGTCGCCGTTTAGCTGCGTGACCGCGATGATGAAATGCGGCTCCTTGCGGAAGCCCATGAACATTTCGCTGATGTAGAGCCCTTTTTGCATCACCTGGGTGAACCAGAACTCCTTGGCGTAGTTCCGGGACCACAGGTCATAGGGGCCGGCATACGCGAGGTGAAACCCGTGCTCCCCGATAACCCCGAGATCCGTGAGCGACCACAGGTCTTTGTTGAAGACCTCGAAAGCCGTCTGCAGGGCGCCCGGCTCCAGGATTGCATCCCGGGTGTGCGTCTGGGCAATGAGCTGCAGCTTGGAGCTGTGCTCGTTTAAAAACATTTCGATGATCTTGCGGTGATCCTCGACCTGGGTCTCGAAAAAATTGAGCATGCGCTCGCGGGCAAACCGCGTGTAGTGCAGGTTGATCCCCCAACCGACCAGTAGCAGGGGCACCAGGGAGCAGAGGATGGTCAGCCACACGAACTTGCGGAAAAGCCGCGCATAGGTGGCCTTGCGCACCGCGGCGATGTCCGGGACCTCGGCAGCCTCGGATCCTTTATGGGTGACGTTAGCTTCCTTCACCATGGCCTCAGTCGATGATGGGGAACGGCGCACTTTTTTGTGGGAGCGGCATCTTGCCGCGAAGATCGTGGCTGGAAGCCACTCCCACAGAAAAAGCAACTTCGTTGTACCCCAAGATGGTGCAACCCGCCCCACCGGCTTTTTACGAAATAATCAACTGCTCTTCGTAATCAGTCTTCAAGAAACATGCCATCCGTCCGGCTCCGGCAGCGGCACCGATTGATACCCGGAAACGCCCGTAAGGCGCGCCGTTGCACGGAATGCCGTCGATCGCCGTTCGGCACATGAACCATATGGATGTCACCTGTCAGGTGACATCCATGGGTATTGATTATTTCAGTACCTCCCAGTTGCTGCGGTGAATCTCGATGGCTTTTTTCAGGGCGCCCAGCCGGCCGGGGTTGTCTGCCGCGACCTTTTGCAGGGGTTCGAGGTTCGACGGCGAGGGGCGGCAGAGGGATTGGAGCACCCTGAGGCCGCACTCGCGAATACCCTCGGCGCTGTAGCCGCCCTCCATCACAAATGCGATCCGGCCGCCGCAGACCTCGGCGGCGATGTCAGCGAGCAACGCGGTCATCAGGCCGTAGCCTTCGGCCGAGACCCGCATTTCGGCCAGCCGGTCGTGCAGCCAGAGGTCGAACCCGCAGGGCACCAGGATGATCTCGGGTTGATAGGCCCTGGCAAGAGGCCGGACCAGGAAGTGCAGGATGCACAAAAAATCCCCGTCGCCGTGCCCCTTGCGCAGCGGCACGTTCACCGTGTAGCCCTCGCCCTTTCCACGCCCCACTTCGCCGAGCTTGCCCGTGCCCGGGAACCCCGGAAACTGGTGGATGGACACGCAGAGCACCTCGTCCGTGTCGTAGAAGACCGCCTGGGTGCCGTTGCCGTGGTGGGCGTCAATGTCCACCACCATGATGCGTTTCAGGCCGTGGCGCCGCTCGAGGTAGCGCGCCCCGAGGGCCGTGTTGTTGAACAGGCAGAAGCCCATGCCGCGGTCCGGCTCGGCGTGGTGGCCCGGTGGCCGGACGGCGGCAAATCCTCGCTGGATGCGGCCGGACCATATCTCCTCCACCAGATTGAACACCGCCCCCGCTGCCAGGCAGGCCGTTTCGTAGGATCTCTCCGTGGTCTGGGTGTCGAGGTCGAAGGAGGTGAGCGGACGGCCCGCCGTTGCCGCCACGCGTGCGATGTACGCGGGTGTGTGCACCCAGGCCAGCTCCTCGGGGGTCGCGGCGCGCGGGGTGATCCGTGTCAGCTTGCCGGAAAGCGAGGGGTCTTCCAGCACGGAGCGGATCGCCTCGTAGCGCTTGGCGTTTTCCAGATGGAAGATGTGCTCGAGGTGTTGCGTGAACCGGTCGTCGCAGACCACGCCGACGGCGGGGGCTGCTCCCGGGATGAACGCCTTGCGGACCGCGGGGTTCTGTGAGGCGACGGTGAGCAGGTGCTCGAGTTCGGAGAGGCTCCGGCGGCAGCGCAGCAGCCCCCGGGTGGCGGCGGTGGCGATGGCCGGATAGGTGCACGAGGAGAGCGCCGTCTGCGCCATGGCCTCCACCTGCGCGTGCAGCGCGCGCTCGCGATCGCTGCGGCTGTGCCGGCGCAGCAGCTTGATGCGTTGCATGACGAGATCGCCGAGTTCGAGCGCCACCTTTGGCGGCAGGCCCGGGCTGTTCTCGGCCATCATCAGGATCGTCTGCAGCAGGTCGGGGCTGGGATTGGAGAGCACATACCGGTGGGGTCCCTTGGACACAAAGCCGTGGTGTTCGTAAAACCGGCGGGCGCCGGTTTCGGAATCCAAAACGATCTCCCGGGCCTTGCCGTAGGCGGTTTTCCACAGCAGCCAGGTCCCCGCCACCAGAAAACGTCCGACCCCCCGGGGGGGCGGCTCCTCATCGTCGCTGCGCCGGCCCCGCAGGGTGGCGATGTACTTGATTTCCAGACCGGAATAGAAAAGGGCGGTTTTCAAGGCCAGGAAAAGCATTCCGACGATGCGGCCGTCCACCATGCAGGCGAAGAGGCGCTGCTCCTGGCCGCGCATGAGGCAGGCGAGCAGGAACCGGACGTGAAAGAATTCCAGGTTGATGTCCGCCACCTGCATCAGGGCATCCATGCAGAAGGGGAAGGGGATGAAGAGGGCCTGCCGGCCGTCCTCCACGGCGCCGCTGAAGATCACCCGGTCGTCCCGGGCGGAGGCCGGGATCCCCCGTGCCGGGTTTTCCGATTTCAGGCCGCTCAGCACGGCGATCCGGCTGTCTGCGCCGCCGGGGGTGTCGGCGTCCGAGAGGCGGCGCGCCCGCTCGATGGCCGCGTCGATCTCGTGCGCGACCATCAGCCGCAGCCCGGCGGCCCGGACCTCGCGGGCGGCCCGCAGGAAATCCCGCTCCCGCCGGCCTTCGATCAACTCGCGTTTGCGGAGAAGCTCCCCGTACTTGATGAGCAGCCCGCGCTCGATGGGGGCGGTGCCCTCGTTGATGAAGATGAACTTCTTGACCCGGACTTTTTCCTTGTCGAAAAAGAAATGGAAATCGGTGCCGGTGGCGGAGTCCTCGGGTTGGGCTGCGGTCCCGATGCGGCCCACCCCGAGCAGCTCGTCCAGTGCGCGGCCGATGTCGGGGGCCCGCCCGGAAATGGCGTCGATCGCCTGTTTTATGTGCTCGCGCTTGATCACAATGGCCGGTCCATCCGTCAGCCGGTCAGCCCGTCGGCCGGTCGGTCATTTCCTCCCCGGGCCGACCGGCTGACGGGCCGACGGGCGACCTTCTTCATTGTTTTCTCCCCTGGTCGACCTTCCCCAGCGGCAACTCCACGGTAAAGGCGGCCCCGCGGCCGGGCACGTTGCGGGCCGCAAGCGTCCCGCCCAGCCGCTCGACGATCGTCCGGCTGATGGTGAGCCCCAGGCCCAGCCCATCGGGTTTGGTCGTGTAGAGCGGCTCGAAGATTTTCTCCAAGTCCTTTTCCGGGATGCCGGGGCCGCTGTCGATGACCGTCAGGCGCAGCCGGCCGCCCTCAGTGCGGGAGCCGACCTCGATCTCCCCGCCGTCGGCTGTCGCGGCAACGGCGTTGCTGATGAGGTTCTGCAGCACCTGCCGCAGGCCGTCCGGGTCGCTGCAGACCGTGGCGGCCGGGTCGGGTGAATCCCGCTTGACGCGGATGCGCTTGAAATGCAGTTCGCGCCGCATGAGGTCCAGAAGCTCGCCGATGAGCTCGTGCACGTTCAGGTCGATGCACACCGGGCCGGCCGACGGCCGGGCCAGGTCCAGGCCGCGCTTGACGGCTTTCTCGCTGCGATGGATCTCGGCGTCGATCTGTTCGAGGGTGCCCGAAATCTCATCGGGATCGGGCTCCGCCAGGGGGCGCTGCCCCCACAGCTCCTGTAGCCACTGGGAGGCGCTGTGGATGTTGGCCAGGCTGTCCGTGATGTCCTCGAGGGCCCCCTGTGCCAGTTGGCCGGAGGAGGCCATCCGGCTCGCGTGCTGCAGCTGCTGGTCGAGGAAGCGCAGATCCTTGCGCTTGGACTCCAGCCGCCGCACGAGGTTGTTGGTGGTGAGCAGCACGGTGGGGACGATCAACAGCGCTCCCAGGATAAACGTGAAGAGGCAGATCCAGCGAACGCGGTTGAGGTCGGCGAAAATGTCCGCCCGGTTCATTTCAACGATGCTCACCCAGGGTACGGTTTTCTGCCAGGCCATGGCGAAGATGCGCTCGCCGCGCTCTTCGATGCGGATGCCGTCGAAGGGGGCGATCTGCGGAAACGGCGACGTTTCCATGGGCGCCCCGGCGGATCGCGGGCGGGTGTGGTAGACGCCCTCGCGGTTGACCAGGAAGGCCTCGGCCTTGAAGTCGCCTGCGCTCGCGGCGACGAAGCGCTCGAAGAAATCGGCATCCACGGTGGCGCGCAGGATCCAGAACCCGTCCGCATCCTGCTGCGTGACGGCGATGATGAAGTGCGGGACCTGACGATATCCCAGGTAGACGTCGCTGATGAAAATGCCTTTCTCCACCGTGGGCCGGAACCAGAAGTGATCCCGATAGTTGCGCGCCATCAGGTCGTAGGGGCCGACGTAGGCCCGGTGGTTGCCGTCGGAATCGATGACCCCCAGGTCGCTGAAACAGGAGAGCTCCTGCTGCAGGGAGCGGTAGGCGCGTCCGAGCCCGCCGGCGCCCGTGAGCTGCGCAAACCCGACGTTGGCCGCCAGCAGCCTGAGGTCCGAGGCCCGTTCGGACAAGAACTGGTCGATGACGGTGCGGTGGCCCTGGACCTGGAGACGCAGGGTTGCGACGGCCTTTTCTTTCAGGGCGCCGGTCGTGTAGGCATAGATGACGCTTCCCAGGAGCAGCAAAGGCAGGAAGGCCGCGGCGAGGAGCAAGACCACCACGAGGTTCCACAGGCTGCGGAAATA
>JBFYWS010000392.1:0-3563 GCA_041310935.1 Desulfobacteraceae bacterium
AGACGAAGGGCGCGACGGCGATCGCCAGCAGCAGGACGTCGTAGGCCGAGGTGATGATGCGGACCTCGGGCAGCGCGATCCGCCGCAGGAGCAGCAGCAGAGCCGCGGCGATGACGCAGACGGTCAACATGTCGGAAGCACCCTTGGGCAGGCTCGGTAGACTCACGCCCCAGCGCTCCTCGAGCAGGATGTTGTGCCCGAGCAGAAAGATCGGGGTCAGGATCAACCCGATGTGCATCACGAACAGCGCCAGGGTAAACCCCGGGTTATTGCGGTAGCTCTGGGTGCCGTAAGGCACCAGCCAGAAGGCGATGGACCGCAGGGCCCCCCGGACGCCGTAGGAGGTGTTGACCGAGTAGGTCACGCGATCCAGCTTCCAGTCGAGACCCCGGACGTAGAGGACCAGCTTCACGACGTTCCCGACAAAGAAGACGATGAAGGCCAGCCAGGCCAGCGGACCGGTCACGAATTCGTACATGGGCGACTCCTGTGTGAGCTCAACACTCAAAGCTCGAAGCAAAAGATCCAAGAATTGTTGCGATGAACTCTACCCCCTACGGCATGTTTCGCACAGCCCTGCTTTCTTAATGATGATGCTCCCCGGGGCGATCGGCGCCGAGTCGCTCGCCGTCCTCGTCCCGATCGGTCAGAAAGCGCCAGAAGAACACGAAGCCGACGAGCGCCACGACGATTAGAATATACGTGATGCCCTCGGTGCGAAGCATGAAATCATGCAGAGTGTGGATGCTGTGGGTCATGTCGATTGTCCTTCAGCGGGTTGCCGGTTGACGCCTCCGTCAATGCTTGTCGTAATCCGGATGAGCATACAGGATCGGCATGTGGGTCACGATGAAGCGATAGGCCAGCACGCCCAGTGTTATGACGAACACCGAAATCCCGATTTCCATCCAGTGCGGGAAATATCGCTCGCTCGACGGCAGATGCCAGTTGAAGGCGATCAAGCCGACGTTGAGGCGGTTGACAACGATCCCGAGCACCGTCCAGGCCGCGGTCCAGCGGATGATTGTCAGGTTCTTCTCCCGCACGCCGATGGCGTATGTGTAGCACGGCAACAGCACGAAGCCCAGCAGCTCCACCAGGAACCACAGGCCGTACCCGGTGGAGAGATAGCCCCAGGAATTGGTCTGGGCCAGCCCGATGACCTTCATGACAAAATAGCCGGCCAGGACAAAGGCGGCCGCCTTGCCGAAGCCGAGCGCAACCCCGTCCGCTTCCTCGCGATGCTCCGCGTCCATCTTGTCGTGAAAGTACCGATGGGCGAGGGTGCTCTCGAAGATCACCATGGAAAGACCTGCGACGATGCTGGAGACGAAAAAGTAAAGCGCCAGGTAGGGCGAATACCAGAGCGGGTGCAGTTTGGAGGGTGCGATCAGAAAAAGCGCCCCGAGTGAGGACTGGTGCAAAGTGGACAGGACCACCCCGAAAATGGTCAGCACCAGCGTCAGTTTGGTCACGATGCTGCGGGCCCGCTTGAGCCCCAGCCACTCCAGCGCCGCCGGGGTAAACTCGATGAAGAGCACGGTCAGGTAAAGGGCCACGCAGGCCGCCACTTCGAAGAGCAGCGAGGTCGGGCCCGACTGGACGATGAAGGGGTACGGCAGTCGCCAGGGGCGGCCGACGTCGTAGTGCAGGGCGAACACGACCAGCGCATACCCCAGGAATCCCGTCAGGATCGCCGGCCGCACCGCGGAGTGGAACCGCTTCAGGCCGAAGAGGTAGCAGGCCGCGGAGGTGACGTACCCGCCGGCCGCCAGCGCAACACCGACCAGGAGGTCGAAGCCGATCCAGATCCCCCACGGGTTATAGTCGGATAGGTTGGTGGTGGCCGCCAGCCCCTGGGTGAACCGGATCCCCGTGATGACGACACCGATCACCACGATGATGCCGGCCACCACATTGAAGGGCGTCAACGCGGGCTTTTGGATTGTAAATTTGCGCTCGGGCATCTGACGTTCTCCTCAGCTGGGCTTCTTCTCGGGAGCGGCCGCGGGTGCGGCAGCGCTCTCCTGGGCCTTGGCCTTGGCCGCATCGGCCAGGGCCATCTTGACTTCCTTGTCGATGGCCGCCTTCTTGTCCTTGTCGGCCTTGGCCAGGGCCTCGGCGAGCTTGGCCTTGGCTTCGGCCCGGACCTGGGTTACGGCCTCGGCGACGGCAGCCGCCTGTTCCTCCCGGGCGACCTTGTCCTTGCGCTGGGAGATGGCGTAGATCCCGGTCAGCAGCACGGGCCACAGGCCCGCCACGATGGGGACGACACTCAGGGCTCCCTTGGTCAGCTCGGGGGCGGGTGTGGTGCCCAGGTCCTCGCGCATGCCGAGTTCACGGAACGGCACCCCGGAGACGGTGAGCCAGGCCGTGCCGCCCATCTCCGTTTCGCCGTAAATGTGATCGATGTAGCGCGCCGGGAACTGCCCGATACGCTCGCGGGCGATCTTGAGCAGATTGCGGCGTTTACCGAAGGTCAGGGCCTCGGACGGGCAGATCTCGACGCAGCCCGGCAGCTGGCCCTTGAGGAGCCGGGGCTGGCAGAAGGTGCACTTCATGATGCGCGGCGTGAACGCCTTGTCGTACTCGTAGGCCGGGATTTCAAAGGGGCAGGCGATCATGCAGTAGCGGCAGCCCACGCACACCGACTCGTCATACGTCACCGCGCCGTTGCTGTTCTTGGCGAAGGCGCGCACGAAACAGGCCGAGGCGCAGGCCGGCTCCAGGCAGTGGTTGCACTGGATCTTGCGGTATAGAGGCCCTTTGGCGCCGGGGACGTTCTCATAGCGGTTGACCACCGTGTAGGTCTTGGCGTCGGTCCGGCGCCGGCGCTCCAGCACCGCAAGGTCGCTGAAGGGTTTTACGGGCGCGGGCAGCTCATTGACCTTGTTGCAGGCCTCCTCGCACTTGCGGCAGCCGATGCAGCGGGTGGCGTCGAACAGCACCCCCAGGGCATCCGGATACCCGGTGAAGTTCGCCGTTCCGGCGGCCTGCGCCGGCCGGCCCAGGGTCGTGCCGACCCCCGCGGCGCCCAACCACCCGAGAAACGTTCTGCGTGAGATTGACATGACGGTTCCCCTCGAACGTTGAATGAAGTTTCTCTCTTAGAGTTTTTCTTTATGGCAACCGGTGCAATTGGTCGCGACCGGCTTCTCGATCCCCATGTCCTTGTGGCACTCCATGCACTGCAGGTGATAGGCTGCCTGGAGCCCCGGCTTGAAGAGGTTGCGGCCGTCGAAGGGCTGGCCGTGGCAGCTCGCGCAGGCCGGTGGCTTCTTGGCGACGGGGCTGTTGTGGTGGCAGCCCTGGCAGATGGTCCCGGGATCCCGGTGGAAGGCGCCGGCAAGCTTGCTGTCCTTGAGGTTCTTCACCAGCGTCTGGACGATCTTGCGGTGCGGCAGCTTGGCCGGCTCGAACTGTTTGCTCAGGGTCTTGATCTCCACCGTCTCCGGGATGTCCTCGTCCGAATAGGTCGCGGTCACCGGTTTGCGCGCCTCCAGCAGCATGGCCGCCATGGCCTTGGGCTCGGTCTGCGGCGTCACTGCGGCGGGCTTGGGCAT
>JBFYWS010000106.1:0-7157 GCA_041310935.1 Desulfobacteraceae bacterium
ACATCCACGAACTCATGCACGAACTGGCCGATCTCAAGATCCGCATGCAGCACGCCCCCACCCTGGCCGAGGTGGACAACTTGCTCGAGCAGGTCCGGCTCAAGGAGACCCTGCTCAAGCGTGCCAAGGCCCTCGACGAGTCCAACCCCATGCTCGGCATGCGCGGGGTGCGGCTCGGGATCATGATCCCCGAGCTGACGCGGATGCAGGTGCGAGCCGTGTTCGAGGCGGCCTGTCTGGTGGCGAGCGAGGGGGTCGACGTGCACCCCGAGATCATGATTCCGCTCACCAGCCACGTCAACGAGCTCAAGCGCCAGCGGGATGTGCTGGAGGTTGAGGCGAAAAAGGTCATGGATGAGCAACGCTACTCCGTGGACTACAAATTCGGCACGATGATCGAAATCCCCCGGGCGGCGCTCACGGCCGACAAGATCGCCGACTTCTCCCAGTTTTTCTCGTTCGGGACCAACGACCTGACCCAGACCACCTTCGGCATTTCGCGCGACGACGCCGAGGCAAGCTTCCTCGTGCCCTACATTTCGGCGGGGATCCTGCCGGACAACCCGTTTGCGACCATCGACCCCGAAGGCGTGGGCGAGCTCATGCGCGTTGCCATGGAGAAGGCCCGGCGGGTCAAGCCCGGCCTGGTGTGCGGCATCTGCGGCGAGCACGGCGGCGACCCCACCTCCATCGAGCTGTGCCACACGCTGGGCCTGGATTACGTCTCCTGCTCGCCGTTCCGGGTGCCGATCGCCCGCCTGGCCGCCGCCCACGCGGCCTTGAAGGAGAAGAAGACCGGGGTATGAGCGCGATAGTGTAAATACTCAGGCAGATAGACTGAAGGAAAAGACATGCGCGATCACACAAAGCCAAAAACCAAAAGGAGGAAATGAAATGAGCAAGACCGAAAAGAATCTGAAGGATGCATTCGCCGGAGAATCCCAAGCCAACCGCAAGTATCTCGCCTTTGCCCAGAAGGCCCAGACCGAAGGCTACCCTCAAGTCGCCAAGCTGTTCCGGGCGGCGGCCGAAGCCGAGACCGTGCATGCCCACACCCACCTGCGGACGCTCAAAGGGGTGAAGAGCACCCTGGAGAACCTCAAGGAAGCCCACGGCGGCGAAACCTACGAGTTCCAGTCCATGTACCCCCCCATGATCGCCGAGGCCAAGGCGGAGGGCAACGAGGCCGCCGTGCGCACCTTCACGTATGCCAACGAGGTGGAGAAAGTGCACGCCGCACTCTACCAGAAGGCGATCGACACTCTGGGAAAAGCCGCGGCGGACGTGGACTACTACGTCTGCTCGGTGTGCGGCTACACCTGCGAAAAGGAAGCCCCGGAGGAGTGCCCGGTCTGCAAGGCCAAGAAGAAGGCCTTCATGAAGGTCACCTGAAATTTTCCGCCGCCGGCGGAAAATTTATAAGGGGGGAAAGAAGATGAAGTGTCCAATCTGTGGCTGCCAGAACTTTTTTGTGAAAAGCCCGGACGATGAGTTTGAAACCCATGAGTTCAGCGTAGCCGGCGGTGAGGTCAGCTTCAGCGCGGATGCGCAAGACGCCCCGGTTCCGAAAGTTCAGGAAACGACCGAGACCTTCTGCAATAAATGCACCTGGCATGGTGAGTTTCAGAAGCTGAAAAAGACCTGAAGTTGTTCGGACCCGTAGGTTAAATTATAGGCAAAAATTGCCGGCGGTATCATCGCCGGCGATTTTTTTCGACTTGTACGGCCGCCCACGTCAAAACCCCCATTGCAAACGCGATCCCCAGATCTGTCAGCGAGAGGGGCGTCAGGTCGAAAAAACGCTCCATGAAGGGCAGGTAGATGGCTCCCAGTTGCAACACCAGCGTGGCCAGGGTCAGGGCCGCCATGGCAGGGTTGGAACGGAAGGAGAGCACCGGCCGGCCGGATGCCCGCAGTCCCAGGGCATGCCCGATCTGGGTGAAGCCCAGGGCGGCGAAGATCATGGTCTGCCAGGTGGTGTCCTCCGGGCGGGCCGGGTCGAAATAGGCGGCGCCAAGCCCCAGTGTGGCGGCGGCGATCACGACGCCGACCCAGCCGATGTGCACCCGTGAGGCCCGGTCGAGCACCGGGGCGTCCGGCGTCCGCGGCGGCTTGCGCATCGTGTCGGCCTCGGCCGGCTCGAGACCCAGCCCCAGGCCCATCAACCCGTCGGTCAGCAGATTGAGCCACAGCAGCTGCAGGGGCCGCAGGGCCACGTTGATGCCGAAGAGCGGGGCCGCCAACATCACCAGTACCTTGCCGAGGTTGCCCCCGAGGGAAAACGTGATGAAGCGCAGAATGTTGGCGTAGATGACGCGGCCCTCTTCCACGGCGGCCACGATGGTGGCGAAGTTGTCGTCGAGCAGCACCATGTCGGCGGCTTCCTTGGCGACGTCTGTGCCGGTGATTCCCATGGCAACCCCGATGTCAGCCTTCTTCAGCGCCGGCGCGTCGTTGACGCCGTCCCCCGTCATGGCCACCACCTGGCCGCGTTGCTTGAGGGCGTCCACGATGCGCAGCTTGTCCTCGGGCGACACCCGTGCATAGACCGATACCCGGTCGACGAGTCCGGCGAGCTCCGAGGGCCCCATGCGGCTGAGGGCTTCGCCGGTGACCGCCTTCGGACGCTCGGCGATGCCGAGATCATGGGCGATGGCGACCGCGGTGAGCGGGTGGTCGCCGGTGATCATAACGGTGCGGATGCCGGCGGTTTTACAGGTGGCGACGGCCGGCCTGACCGCTTCCCGCGGCGGGTCCATCAGCCCGACGAGACCGAGAAACGTGAGGTCGCGCTCGATGTCACCGGCGTCGGCAGCGGGCAGCACTGCCGCGAGCGGCCGGAAGGCCACTCCCAGCACCCGCATGCCGGCCTGGGCCAAGTCGTCGTTTGTCGCGCGGATCTGCTCCCGCAGTGCATCGGTGAGCGGCTCCGGCCGTTCTGCAACCCAGACGCGCGTGCTAAGCTCCAGCAGGCCGTCCACGGCGCCTTTGGTGAAGGCCACATGTCCGGTGCCCTTGGACGCTGTCAGCGCATCGGTTGCCGCGCCGCCTGCGGCCAGGCGATGGACCGTGGTCATCCGCTTGCGGTTCGAATCAAACGGCACTTCGGCGACACGCGGCGCTTCTGCCTGCAGGCGGTCCGGGAACATCCCGCTGCGGGCGGCGGCCACCAGCAGCGCGCCCTCGGTCGGATCACCGATGGCGTGGAAGCAGCCCGGGCCGGGATCGGGCTTGAGCACGGCGTCGTTGCACAGGGCCCCGGCTGCGAGCGCTAGACGGATGGGCAGGGGCAGGTCCCACTCGGCGGAGATGCGGCATTCCTCCGCCGTCATGCTCGGGGCGCGGCGGCGCAGGTTCTCCATGAGGTTCAAGCGCTCGCCGGCCGCGTCGACCACCGTCACCGTCATGCGGTTCTCGGTGAGGGTGCCCGTCTTGTCCGAGCAGATCACGGTGACCGCCCCGAGGCTCTCCACGGCCGGCAGTTTGCGGATGAGGGCGCTGCGCCGCAGCATGCGCTGGGCCCCGAGGGCGAGGGTGATGGTGACGACCGCCGGCAGCCCCTCGGGCACCACCGCCACGGCCACGCTGACCGCTGTGAGGAACATGTCGGCCAGGGGCTCGCCGCTCCACCAGCCGACCAGCAGCACCAGGCCCGCCGCAATGCCGCCCGCGGCCGCGAGGGCTTTGCCGATCCGGTCGAGGCGCCGCTGCAGCGGGGTCTTTTCCGGGGCTACCTCCTGGATGAGGCCGGCGATTTTGCCGAGCTCGGTCTTCATCCCGGTGGCGACGACAACGGCGCTGCCGCGGCCGTAGGTGACCGATGTTCCCAGGTAGGCCATGTTGCGACGGTCGCCCACAGGCAGCGCGGCTTCGGGAATTGCAGCCACCGTCTTTTCGACCGCCTCGGACTCGCCGGTCAGCGCCGCCTCCTGGATGCGGAGGCTGGCGCTCTCCAGCAGGCGGACATCCGCAGGGACGGCGTTGCCCGCTTCCAGCAGGACAATGTCGCCCGGCACAAGCTCGCGGGCGGACATCTCCAGCAGCGTCCCGCCCCGGCGGACCCGGACCACGGGCACGGCCAGCTGCTTCAATGCCGCCATGGCGCGCTCGGCGCGGTACTCCTGGACGAAGCCGAGGATCGCAAAGAGCACCACGATAGCGAAAATAGCCGCGGTTTCGATACCCTTTCCGAGAAAGGCCGAGAGGATTCCGGCGGCGATCAGGATCAGCACCATGGTCTCGGTGAACTGCTCCCTCAGCATGGCGAGCGGGCCCTTGCCACGACGCTCCGTGAGCTCGTTCAACCCGTGGGTCTTCAGCCGCTCCGCCGCTTCGGCCGGGGTGAGGCCGGCCTGGGAGGTGGACCAATGCCTCAGCACCTCCTCAATCGATTTCGTATGCCATGGAATCGCCATCGCCATTTCCTGCGAGAAGGGAACACCCATCGGGAAGCACTGTGATCCTAAATCATGGCGATCGAATGATCAAGAGGCAGGCGGGCGGGCTCTTGGTCCGCCGGAACCTTGTGAGCACCGAGGCGGCATGCTACCATGACCAGGTCATCCACCATCGGCCCCCGCCGGAAAGGATACCGCCGCCATGCTGCGCGTCTTCCAAAACGATCTTCAGGACCCCCAGCGGTTCGTCGTCACCATGGAGCTGGTTCCGGGCCGTGAGCCGGCCGGACGATCCATCGACATCATCAAGGCCATGGCGGCCGACGCCTTTGCCGACGGCCGGGTCTCGGCCGTTTCCATCACCGACAACCCCGGCGGAAACCCCTCCCTCAGCCCGGATGTGATCGGCTATGAGATCTTTAAAGTCGGGATGGACGTGATCGTCCATTTCACCTGCCGCGACGCCAACCGGGTGGGCATGGAGAGCCGAGCCCTGCAGCTGGCGCTCATGGGCATGAAGAACATTCTCGCCCTGACCGGCGACTACACCGGCAAGGGTTTCGCGGGGCAGGGTGCGCCGGTGTTCGATCTCGATGCCGTGACCCTTCTGGTGATGCTGGGCATGCTCAACGAGCGGATCCGGCACGCCGGGGACCCGGATCTTTTTTTTGCCGGCTGCGCGGTGTCCCCTTTCAAGAGCCGGCGCGGGGAGGCGATTGCGCAGTATGCCAAACTCTGCCGCAAAGCGGCGGCGGGCGCCCGGTTCGTGATCACCCAGTTGGGCTATGATGCCGGCCGCTTCAAGGACCTGCTGGACGTTCAACGCCAGATGGCGCTGGACCTGCCCGCCATCGCCACGGTCTACTATCTCACGCCGAGAGCCGCCCGGCTGATGAACAGCGGGCAAGTCCCCGGTGCGGTGGTTCCGGACGAATTGCTGCGGCAGGTTTGCGTCGAGTGGCAGGACAAGGCATACGGACGGATGATGGCGATCGAACGCGCGGCACGCTTGGGTGCGGTTTTAAAGGGTTTGGGCTACCGCGGTATCCATATCGCCGGTGTTCACCAAAGCTTCGGCCTCGTGGCCGCGATTCTGGATCGGATGGCGGCGATCGAAGACCGCTGGCGGGATTTCGTGGCGGATTTTGGTGCTGCGACCGGGAAAGCCGCTAAGGACGATCAACGCCCTTCGCGGGCCGGGCGATGGCGATCCCCCCTGCCGCTGCCTTCACGGATCCACTTTCGTTTTCTCAAGGCCGTCCATGACGGCTTCTTTCGTGAGGATACGGCCCTGGCGGGCATTTTGCGCTCCTTGGCCGGCCGGCTTGACCGCAGCCAAGTGGGCCGGCTCCTGGTGCATGCACTGGAGGACCCGGCTAAAATTCTGCTGCTCGACTGCCGGCGTTGCGGGGACTGCGCCATTCAGCACGTGGGGTTTCTCTGCCCCGAATCCCAATGCCCCAAGCATATCCGCAACGGTGCCTGCGGCGGCAGCCGCGACGGCCGCTGCGAGGTCTTCCCGGAACGCGACTGCGTCTGGTTCCGGGCCTGCCGCCGCTGGGCCTTTGCGGGGAGGCTGCAGGAAATGGCCGCCGGGTGCGTGCCGCCGCGGATGTGGGAGCTCGACGCCACCTCCTCCTGGCTGAATTTCCACCTGCGGCGGGACCACCAGGGCGCTGCGGCCGAGGTGGTCAGCGCCTGCCGTCAAACGGAATGCCGCCTGCCGCCGGAGATCGTGCTCTAACAGGGCGTTGAAAAACCGCGCCGCGCGCCGTGATCCGGCGTCATGCGGTTTCAGGCGGGCGGGTTGCGCGCTTGAGGGCGGCGACCTGCGCGGCGAGGAGCTCCGGCAGATTCGGCTTGCCGATGTTCGCCTCGATCAGCCGCTCGAACGCGCTGCCGATCACAACCCCGTCGCAGAGCCCGGCGACGGCGGCGACCTCCTGCGGGGTCGATATCCCGAAGCCTACGCAGATCGGCAGCCGTGTCACGGAGCGCAGCTGCCGCACCTTGCGGCCGATCTCCTCCAGCGGCAGCCCCTGGCTGCCGGTGACCCCCATCTTGGAGACGTGGTAGATAAAGCCGGAGGCGCAGGCGGCGATCCGCTGCATGCGCTCCGGCGGGGTGGTGGGCGTCGTCAGGCGGATCAGGCACAGGCGATCGTCCGGCCACTGGGCCGTCAGCTCCCCGGACTCCTCCGGCGGCACGTCCACCAGCAGGACGCCGTCTGCGCCGGCGTGCAGGGCATCGCGGTGAAAGGCCGCCGCCCCGTAAGCGAGGATGGGGTTGTAGTAGCTGAAAACAATGATCGGGACCTGCGTGCGCCGGCGCAGCGCTGCGATCATCCCCAGGACATGACTCAGATCGGTCCCGGCCGCGAGGGCCCGGCTGGAGGAGCGCTGGATCACCGGGCCGTCCGCGGTCGGGTCCGAGAACGGCACCCCCAGCTCCAGCACGTCCAGCCCAGCTGCGCACATGGCTGAAACAAGCGTGAGGGACTGCCCGAGGTCGGGGTCCCCGGCCGTGACAAACCCAACCAGGGCTTTTTCATTTTTCCCGGTCAGCTGTTCGAAGGTCGCTTCGATCCGGTTCATGACGCGTGTCCCTCCTTCCGATCCCGCAAAAGCGGGGCGACGATGCCGAGGTCCTTGTCGCCGCGGCCCGAGAGGTTGACTACGAGCAGGTCCTGCTTCGGGCGCCGGCCGGCCTCTTGCATGGCCCAGGCCAGGGCGTGGGAGCTTTCCAGCGCCGGGATGATCC
>JBFYWS010000124.1:0-2643 GCA_041310935.1 Desulfobacteraceae bacterium
CTACCAGCGGCCCGCCATCGAAAAGGGCTACGCCAACCAGACGCTGCACCTGAATCTCTCCGATCTCGCCGTGACAACGAAACCGGTGCCGGCCCGGATGAAAGAGCTCTTCGTCGGCGGCAAGGGGTTCGACCTCTGGCTGCTGTGGAACGCCGTCACGCCCACGACACGTTGGGACGACCCGGAGAACGCCGTCTGCATCGCCAGCGGCCCGCTGGGAGGGACCCCGGCCTACCCGGGCTCCGGCAAGAGCATCGCCGCCACCATCTCCCCTCTCACCGGCGCGGTCATCGATTCCAATGTGGGCGGCTATTTCGGCCCCTACCTCAAGTTCGCGGGCTTCGACGCCCTCGAGATCCAGGGCAAGACCGACCAGGACGTCGTCGTGTTCGTGGACGGCATCGACCAGAAGGTGGAGATCTTCGCGAGCACGGGTTTGCCCGAGGACGCCTACAAGCTCTCGGAGGTGCTGACCGAGCACTTCGCCCAGGGCAAGCTGCGCAACATCTCGGTGGTCTCGGCCGGCCCCGGCGCGAAGCACACCTTCTTCGGCTGCCTCAACTTCAGCTGGTACGACCCGAAGCGCAAGCGCGCCCGCTACAAGCAGGCCGGCCGCGGCGGGGTGGGCACCGTCTTCGCCGACAAGGGCATCCGGGCACTGGTGGCCCGCTGGGACGCCGCCATCTCGCTCGACACCAACCAGCCGGCTGAAAAAGAACGTCTGAAGACCGTCGCCAAGCAGCATGCCCGGGAGATCGTCACGCTCGACCCCAAGCAGAACGAAATGGCGACCATCGGCACCACGCACATCGTCACCATCATGGACGACCACGACCTGCTGCCGACCCACAATTTCCGCTTCGGCCAGCACCGGGAGGCCCCCAACCTGGGCCAGGCGGTGTTCCGCCGCCTTTTCGACCCCGGCTACGACGGGTGTTGGATGGGCTGCACGGTGGCCTGCTCCCACGGCGTGCGCGACTTCGTCCCCCTGAGCGGGCCTTACGCCGGCCGCAAGGTCTTCGTCGACGGCCCCGAGTATGAAACCATCGCCGGCTGCGGTTCGAACCTCGGCATTTTCGACCCGCATACCGTGATCGAAATGAACTTCTACTGCGACGCCTACGGCCTGGACACCATTTCGGTGGGAACGGCGACCGCCTTCGCCATGGAGTGCTACGAGCTCGGCCTGATCACCGCCCGGCACACCGGCGGCCTGGAGCTTTACTTCGGCAACCGCGCCGCCGCCCTCGAAATCGTCCACCAGATGGCCCGGGGCGAGGGTTTCGGCAAGCTTGTCGGCCAGGGGGTCCGCCGGATGAAGGCGGTTTTCGCCCGGGACTTCGGCGCCGACCCCACGACGATGGCCGACATCGGCATGGAGGCGAAGGGCCTGGAGTTCTCCGAGTACGTGACCAAGGAGTCGCTCGCCCAACAGGGCGGCTACGGCCTGGCCCTCAAAGGGCCCCAGCACGATGAAGCCTGGCTGATCTTCCTCGACTTGGTGCACAACCTCATGCCGACCTTTGCGCAGAAGGCCGAGGCGTTGCACTGGTTCCCCATGTTCCGCACCTGGTTTTCGCTCTGCGGCCTGTGCAAACTGCCCTGGAACGACATCGTCCCCGAGGACAATCAAGGCACCCCGGAGCCCGCCAAGGTGATGAAGCACGTCGGCTGGTACGCCGAATACTTCAGTTCGGTGACCGGCCGGGAGTCCGGCCCGGACGATCTCATCCGCATGAGCGAGACGGTCTACACCTTCCAGCGCGTGTTCAACCTGCGCATGGGCTTCGGCCGCCGCGAGCACGACACCCTGCCCTACCGGGCGGTGGGCCCGGTGACCGAACTGGAGTACGAATCCCGTGCCGAGCGCTACGACAAGCAGTTCGCGGAAATTTACAAGGTCGATATCGACGGGAAGAGCACCGCGGAGAAGGTGGCACTCATGCGCCGGCTGCGCGAGGCGCAGTATGAAACGCTGAAGGACGCCGTGTACGAGCGCCGGGGCTGGACGCCGGACGGCATCCCGACGCTCGCCACGGTGAAACGCCTGGGGATCGATTTCCCCGAGGTGGTGGACCTGCTCAAGGCCAACGGGGTGACCGCGTGATCCGGGTGGCCGGAAAAGAGCGCCCGTGGCGCGAGGGCATGACGGTGGCGGACGTGCTGAAGGAACTCGGCGGCGAATCTGCCGCTTGCCCCGTGGTGCGCGTCAACGATCACTATATCTCCCGCCCCAACTTCGACCAGGCGAACATTCCGGACAACGCCCAGATTTTCCTCATCCCGATGATTGCCGGGGGGTAACTGCCCCGGGTTTGCCAACTTCAGCAGAGTATGGTAATCTATAGGTCTATACTGAACCGGCCGTCAACCGGCGATCCGGTTCACTTTTCCGCGTTTCCGCTCAAGTTCCGCCGTCGGCCGGGCGATATGCCTATTGACGAGGGTGCAGTGCGCTCCACGCCATGGTGTGGGGGGGGTGATGCCCGCGCGACCGGCCGGCGGTCGTGATGAGCGGCTTTCGAGATCGGGGTCGCCATGTCCATTTTGACGAGCAACTTTGTCAACGCCGTAGCCAGCATCCTTTACTACGTGTTGAACATCTACATGTGGCTGGTCATCGCCCGCGCCGTTTTGTCGTGG
>JBFYWS010000156.1:0-2893 GCA_041310935.1 Desulfobacteraceae bacterium
TTGCCCCGCTGGCCGCCGGCCTCTGCATGGGCTTCGGAGCGCTGGGATCGGGCATCGGGGCGGGCTACCCGGCCGCTGCCGCCTGCACGGGTATCGCCCGGCAGCCGGCCATGGCCGGCCGACTCAATACCAACATGATCATCGGCGCGGCCGTTTGCCAAACGCCCTCCACCTTCGCACTGGTCATCGCGTTCATCCTGCTCTACTCCAATTTTTCGGGAAAGCCGGAATCTCCCACGTGGGCTGCCATTCTGGGAGCCGGTTTGGCCACTGGGCTGGCGGCCATCGGCCCGGGACTTGGAAGCGGCCTGGTCGCCCAGGCCGGATGCGAAGGCACGGCCCGCAACCCGGAACAGGCCAAGGCGGCCACCAATACCATGCTGCTCGGCCAGGCGATCGCCCAGACGACCGCCATCTACGGTCTGCTGGTCAGTTTCATCTTGATTTTCAAGTCGTTTCCGGCATCCGATCTGCTGGCGCCCACCGTGGGCCTGCTCTCTGCCGGTATCTGTGTCGGAATCGGCGCCATCGGCCCGGGGATCGGTGTCGCCATGGCCGCCCGCAGCGCCGTGGCCTGGATCCCCCGCAACCCGACGATCACCAACGAACTGATCCGCACCATGCTGATCGGCGCGGCCGTCGCGGAGTCCACGGGCATCTATTCACTGGTGATTTCCTTGGTGCTCATATTCGTCGTTTAGGTTTTTGCTCAGTGTGCTTTTTTTCACTTGACCCTTAAACATAAACACGCTTAATGCGGAGGACGTCATGGCAATCGAAGGTGCAGATCTGGTAAAAGCCGCTGCCTTTTTGGGGGCGGGAATCGCGATGGGTTTCGGCGCCATCGGCCCCGGTGTCGGCGAAGGCATCACCGCCGCCAAGGCCTGCGAGGCGATCGGCCACAACCCCCGGGAAGCCGGCCTCATCACGCGGACGATGCTGGTGGGCCAGGCGGTCGCCGAGTCAACCGGTATTTATTCGCTGGTCATTGCCCTGCTGCTGTTGTTCGTCGTCTAGCCGAGGAGCGCTCCGATGGAAATCGTCAGCCAGACGGAGCTGGTGAGCATCAATGCCACCATGCTCGTGCAGGTGATGTCGTTTTTGATCTTCCTGTTCATCATCACGCGCATCATGTTCAAGCCGCTGCGCCGCACCATGGAGGATCGCAACGTGCACGTCCAACAACTGCAGCATGAGATGGTGCTCCAGGAGAAGAAGCTGCACGAGATCTCCGCCGCGCTGGCAAAGGAGGAGAAATCGCTGAAGGCGGAGGCCTTCCTGGAATCCGAACAGCGGGAGTCGTCCGCAAAAGAGGAAGCCCAGGTGCTTATCGGACAGGCGCGCGAGGAGATCGCAATGCAGCAGCGCAAGGCCACCGCAGACATCCAGGGGCGGATCGAGGCCGCCCGGGCACAGCTGGCGAAAGAGACCGAACCCCTGGTCCTGATGATCATGGAAAAAATCCTCGGTCGGGGGGTGCAACCGTGAGAATCCTCCATGCAACGCTGCCTCTGCCGGCCGTCTCGATCATCCTGATCGGCGGGCTCCACCTGATGGCCGGATCATGCTGGGCCGGCGAAGGCGGGAGCACGTGGCGCGCCACCTACGATGAGGTGATGCTGTGGCTCAATTTCGGGATCCTATCCTTTCTGCTGGTGAAGTATGGCCGCGCACCCCTGATCGCTTTTTTGAGAGGAGAGGCCAAACGCACCGCCGAGGAGATCGAACGGGTCGAGGAAAGCAAGCGCCGAACGGATGAGAAAGTCCAGGAGATGATCTCGGCCGATGAAAACAGGCGCGAGCGGTTGCAATCATTGAAGGAGAGACTCATCCGGGAAGGCGAGCGGAAACGCCTCGAAATCATCGAATCGGCCCGAAACGAAAGCCGGAGCATGCTGGAGCAGACCCGGTTGAGAATCGATTACCAGATCGTCGAAGCCCGGGAACGGCTCAAAGCGGAGCTGATCGACCAGGCCGTCGAGGCCGCCTTGGGGAGGCTTCCGGGCGTGCTGACCGCCGATGACCAAAAAAAGCTGGTGGAAACGTTTATCAAGGAAGCCTGACGCACTCGCGCCGCGTCCCATACGGCCACCCGCACCCATCTCCAGCCAAGAAGGACCACGCTACCCATGCCCCCTGTCGTTGAACTGACTCAGGACCTCATCCGTTTCAAGTCCATGCACTCCCGGCCCGATGAAATCCAGAACTGCATCGCCTTCATCGAATCCTATCTCGTACGCCGCGGCATCGGTTTCCGCCGCCTCGACCAGAACGGAGTCCCGACCCTGCTGGTCCTGCGGCCGGACGGCACGGCACCGGTGCTGCTCATGTCCCACATCGACGTGGTGGATGCGCCCGATGCACTGTTCGAGCCGCGGGTGGAAAACGGGCGGCTCTTCGGCCGGGGCAGCATCGACGACAAGTACGCCGCCGCGCTGTCGCTCGTGCTGCTGGCGGAATGGATCGAGCGGTTGCGGTCGGAGGGGAAAAGCCAGGCCGACCTGCCCTTCGGCATCCTGATCTCCGGCGACGAGGAGATCGGCGGCAAAAACGGCGCCCGGGCGGCCCTCGCCCAGCTGCGGTCCGATTTCGCCATCGCCCTCGACGGCGGCAACCTTAAAAAAATCGTTGTCAAGGAAAAGGGGATTGTGCGCTTGAAGCTCATCGCGCGGGGCAAGACCGCCCACGCCGCGCGGCCCTGGCTGGGGGAGAACGCCATCGAGGCGCTCATCACCGACTATTTCGCACTCAAGAGCCACTTCGCGGCCGCGGCACCGGACCACTGGCACCGCACCCTCAACTTCAGCCGCATCCAAGCGGGCAAGGCCGTCAACCAGGTGCCCGACTACGCCGAGGCGCTCTTCGACATCCGCTACACCGAAAACGACGACAT
>JBFYWS010000173.1:0-2841 GCA_041310935.1 Desulfobacteraceae bacterium
GATTTCTGCGAGGCCTCACACCTTGCCGGTGGCGGCGAACCGGGACAGCACGAGCCATGCCTTGGCATCGAACGTGAGCGAGCTGTCGGCGCACAGGCGGCCGGCCTCCGCCGGCGAGACGAAGAGTACCTCGATGACTTCGGAGGACTCGAGCGCCGTGTTGGAAGGCTCCCCCTCGCATTCGACGGTCACCAGGGTGAAGGACTCGTCGGTCATACCGGCGGATGAGTACAGCGGCGGGCTGGCGCTCAGGAAGCGGGTGACGTCCAGGCCGGTTTCCTCCCTGAGCTCGCGCCGGGCGGCGTCTGCGACGGTTTCGCCCGGGTCCACGAGGCCGGCGGGGAAACCGATCTCATAGCCGTCAAGCGGCACGCGGTATTCCCGAGTGACCACCAGCTTTGCCCGGCGGCGGTGGAAGGCCACGATGATCACGGCATCCGGGTTCTCAAACCGGCCGGTGACGCAGCGCGGCATTTGCTGCCGGGAGGCGAGCATCCACGAGCGCGGGTCGCCGCCCGGCAGGCGGTAGGTCACCTTGAACAGGTTCAGCCATTCGGTATCGCTGAGTTTGTCCGCCCGCAGAATCTTCATTCACCTGTGCCTTTCATCCCGCGCGAAGACCCGTCCCGGGTTTCAACATAATACAGGGTGGCGCCGACGGGCGCGAACGCCAGGAAGAGAATGTTGACAAATGGGATGAGGAACAGCAGTCCGAAGCCCAGGTGAAACATCAACGTTTGTCTGAAAAACAGCAGCCGCTTCTGAAAAGGCACCATCCGCCGCGCCGGGGTCAGATCGGTCGAGTCCCAGGCCAGGAAGGCTGCGGCCGTTATGGCCAGAATGATCGTGACGAATGGCCCTATGGGGGTCGCCCAGGCCAAGACCATGAGGGTGAGCGTCAGCAGGACCGGGATGACCGCACGCGGGATCTCCTGCCGGATCAGGTAGCCGAACTGGCGGATGACATTAACATGCGCCGGCGCCTGCACCCGGCCCGAGATCAGTTTTTCCGTGATGCGGGACATATGGTCCATGATCAGCACACTGAAGAGGATCTGGGCGGCCAGGTAAGAGATGAGCGCCGCAACACCGGTCAGCAACAGCACGAGCAGCCAGGCGACGAGATGCCACAGCCACACCAGCCAGGGGCTGGCCGGCTTGGACCAGACCAGGTCCACCAGTTGTAGATGGTACGCCACGATGAACCCGACCGCCAGCACTGTGATGAAAATCACGGCGGCAAACCGGATGAGCCCCAGCAACAGCAGCTTCGGCGTCTTCAACCCGAGGCTGAGCCCCCGCAGGTTGTAGGAAAGCCCTTGAAGAAGACCCATGCGCGTGCTCCCCAGATGTTCGCGATCAGCGGCAAGCCGGCGGTGCTGCCCGCGCGCGCGGCTGCCGGTGATGGTTGCGATCCCAACCGCATGCGGTGCACGCAGTTGCCGGTTCAACGTTCGAAGCGCTGGCGTGCTTTTGCCTTTTCGGCCGCTGACTGAAAGTTCAAGCCACCCGTCGCCCGGGTGCTTGTTGACTGGTATCGGAAGACCCTGCATTTGTCAACACGCCCAGGCGCAGGGGCGTGAAGGGCTTTTCTCAAGTTTTGGCTGCGCCGGCCGATAGATATAAAGTGGCCTTACGGGATTCAATCCCGCAGTCGAAAGCACGGCCCACCGACAGGAGATTCGGCCCCGGAGCGCGCCAGGCGGCAGAAAACGCGAATGACCTCGAAACCAGGCAATGAAACGGGCGGAAATCAAAAAGCGGCCGGGGACCCCCGCGCGCAACGCGTCGGCGTCGACCGCCGTCGCAAAACGATTCCGCCGCTGCGGTATCTGGTGGCCGGCGGCCGGCGGAGGGGCGTGCGCCGGGCCGAGGACCGGCGGCGGTTCATCATCCTGGACCGTTACAGCCCGCACCTCTTTGCAGCCATTGTCGGTATTCTCTGCCTGAGCCTTCTCGACGCGTTATTGACCCTCAGCCTGATTGAACACGGGGCTACCGAGGTCAACCCGGTCATGGATTTTTTCCTGAAGCAAGGCGCCCTCGTGTTCACCAGCGTGAAGTACCTGCTGACGAGCCTGGCGGTCGTCATTTTCCTGCTGGTCAACCACAACGTCCTTCCCCGCACCCGGTTTCGCGTGAGCAGCCTCTTCACCTTTGCCATCGCCTCCTTTATGATCGTGGTCGTCTGGGAGATCGTGCTGATTTATGTGATCGCCACCAGAACTTAACCTTCGCTCAACCGCTCACGATCATCGCGGAAAGATGCCGCTCCCACACGTGCCAAGAAAATCTTCGCTGAAAGCTGTCGATCTTGACGGCGTCGGCCGGTCTCTGGTACCCATGATCTTTCAGCATACGATGCTGACGGGGTGAGCATGACGCGCGTTCTCTTGGTTCAGTTGCCGATACCGCGGCAAAATTTCGGGCGGAAAACCGGCAATGTCCCCCTGGGGGCCGCTTGCCTGAAGCAGGCGGTGCGCAATCTTTCCGGCGTTGCGGTGGAGATCCTGCCGGAAAGCGTAGTCTCCTACCTGGCCGATGCCGCGCTTGTGGAGGCGATCCGCGACCGCCGGCCCGACGTGGTGGGCTTCACGGTCTTCAGCTGGAACATCGAGCGCAGCCTCTCTGTCTGCGAGAAGATCAAAGAGGCCGGCGGGCCCAGGATCGTTTTCGGCGGGCCGGAGATCACCCCGGACAATACCCTGCCGCGCGTGCCGCAAGTGGATTTCCGGGTCCACGGCGAAGGCGAGGCCGTCTTCCGCAGGCTGCTCTCGGAGCCGGGCTTCTGGGCGAACGGCAGTGCGGCCGAGAGCGCGGCCGATATCTTCCGCAGCGCAC